>CAMELY010000091.1 GCA_945926565.1 uncultured Clostridia bacterium
ATGGAGGGGGCGCTGGCCAGCGTGGTGGGGGGCCTGGTCTCCTGTCCGGTGATCGCTGTCCCCACCAGCGTGGGCTACGGGGCCAGCTTCGGCGGCGTGGCGGCGCTGCTGGCCATGCTCAACTCCTGTGCCTCCGGCGTGTCAGTGGTGAACATTGACAACGGCTTCGGCGCCGGCTTCCAGGCGTCTCTCATCAACCGGATGGAGGGCTGCGGAAGATAGGGGGCGCCCCAAGGCCCGGAAACCGCCGCTGGAAACGTTCTTTTCTCTTGCGCAGCCAATCTCCTTATGGTATACTAGAGTTCGAAATTCGGTTTTTGGTAACGTTATTTCAGCGGTTACCGGTCTGGAGATGGTTGCTTTGATTCGGATCAAGGATATTGCGGAACGGGCTGGCGTGAGCACCACCACGGTCTCCAATGTCATTCATCAAAAAGAGGGAAAGGTCTCTCCGGCGCTGGCCGCCCGGATCAAAGGGATGATTCAGGAGATGGGCTACGTTCCCAGCCTCAGCGCCAGGATGCTGGCCAAGGAGGACTCCCATGTGATCGGCGTGGTGGTCAACTGTGAGGCGGAGGAGCCCCTCCGCTCCCGGAAGGATCTGCTGGCGGCCAGCCTGGTGCGTTATCTGGAGACAGCCATCCGGGAGAAGGGCTATTACATGATGCTGTTTACCCGCCGCAGCATGGAGGAGGTGCTCCAGGAGAGCAGAGCCTGGAACTTTGACGGCGTCATTGCCTTTGGCATCACCCGTGAGGAGCTGGAGCACCTCCGGGCCGCCTTCCCCAAGCCGGTGGTGACCATTGACAACAGTCTGGAACAGACCTATTCCAACGTCTGCCAGGTGGGGACGGACGACTTCGGCGGCGGCCGGCAGATCGGTGAATATCTCCTCAGCCAGGGACACCGGAAGCTGCTCTTTGTGGCGGACAATGACAGGGGAGAGGATCACTGCCGCTGGCTGGGCTTCCGGGAGGCCATGGAGGCGGCGGGACTGTCCGACGTGGACAGCATGCACCTGCTGCTTCCGGAAGACCGGGCGCAGCGGCTGGAGGCCTATGCAGGACTGCTTCCCCTGCTGCGGCAGCAGACCGCTCTGTGCTTCTGCTCGGACTACCACGCGGTGGAGGCGATGAATCGGCTGCGGGAGCTGGGACTCCGGACGCCGGAGGATCTTTCGGTTACCGGCTTTGACGATGTGGTCTATGCCTGGGTCTCCTGGCCCAACCTCACCACCGTCCACCAGTGCATGGACGAGAAGGCCCGTCTGGCGGTGGAGATGCTGACCAATATGGTCTCCGGAGTTTCAGTGGAAAACTGTGACCAAAAGGTGCCTACTTACGTGGTGGAGCGGGATTCGGTACGGCCGGTGTGAACCTTTTTACCTTGCACCGGAATGAAAAACATGATATTATTGGGATATGAGAAGCCGCTTCCGCCTGAGAGGGGGAACTGCCGTGTACCCGAGAACGAGCGAGACAGAACAGAGCCGGCCGTTGGTGAAACGGCCGCTGGCTTGGTTCTGTCTCGCCTTTTCCGGTGCGGTTTTCCTCGCGGTCTATCTGCTTGCCGGCTGGCAGGAGCTGCTGCTGGGGGCGCTGCTGCTCTATGTGGGACTGGCCTGCTGTCTGAGGCGGAGGATGGGGCTCGCTCTGCTCTGCCTGGGGGCGGTGCTGGGCCTGTGGCTGAGCTGGTATCGGACTGCCGATCTCCGCGGACTGGAGCAGGAGTATGTGGGCCGGACGGTGGAGCTGGAGCTTCAGGTGCAAAATGAACCCCAGACCGGCACCTATGGGATCTCGCTGGAAGTGGAGGTGCTGACAGAGGGAACGCTGGCGGGGCGCAGACTGACCCTCTGGCTTCCGGGAGGACAGGATCTGCGGCCGGGAGACCGGCTCTGGGCGCCTGTGACCCTGGACACCGCCCGGGACAGCCAGCCGGAGTGGCAGTGGTACGCCTGGTCTCAGGGCATCGCCCTGGAAGGCGCGGCGGACTGGGCGGTCGTCAACCGGGAGGAAATTCCCTGGACGTTGCAGCCCAAGGTGTGGGCCCGGGAGCTGGGCCGGGGGTTGGAGCGCTGCTTTTCCAAAGAGACCGCCGGTTTTCTCTTCGCTCTCACCACCGGCTACCGGGAAAAGCTCTCCGATTCCCTGGAGAATGCCCTCACGGTGACCGGTCTGCGCCATATGGTGGCCGCCTCGGGGCTCCACGTCCACCTGCTCTTTTCCGCCCTCTGCCTGCTGCCGGGAAACCGGCGCCGGCGGGGGCTGCTTCTGCTACCCTTGCTGCTGGCCTTTGCGGCGGTGGCGGGCTTTACCCCCTCCATCTGCCGTGCGGCGTTGATGGAGGGCATTTTGCTCCTGGGCCCCCTTTTTGACCGGGAGGCGGATGGGCTGACCTCCCTCTCCTTTGCCCTGGCTTTGCTGTTGGCGCAAAATCCCTATGCCGCCGCCAGCGTCAGCCTTCAGCTCTCCTTTGCCGCCATGTTCGGACTGCTGACCGTCTGCCCCGCATTGCAAAAGCGGATGGAGTGCAGCAAAGACCATCCCTTCTTCGGAAAGCTGCGGGACAGCCTGATTGTCACCCTGGGCGCCAATGTGTTCACGTTGCCCTTGGTACTGTACTACTTCGGAACCGTCTCTCTTTTGGCTCCGCTGTCGAATTTGGTCGTATTGTGGCTGCTGCCTCTGCTGCTGCCCCTGGCCCTGCTCTGTGGGGTGGGTGGCTGGCTGTGCCTGCCGGTGGGGTTGGCGCTGGCCGGGCCCACCGGACTGCTGACGGAGCTGGTGCTCAAGATCATCCGCACCCTG
Source organism: uncultured Clostridia bacterium (assembly GCA_945926565.1). Taxonomy (GTDB): domain Bacteria; phylum Bacillota; class Clostridia; order Oscillospirales; family Oscillospiraceae; genus Onthomonas. Next base: position 2,811 of record CAMELY010000091.1, read on the forward strand.
GCCGATTTTCCCTGGAGCACCCTGCCGGAGGGCGCCCCCTTTCTGGCCTGGATTGTTCTGGGCTATGCGGTGGGCGGGATCCTCTTTTTCGGCCGGGGCACCCGGCGGCAGACGGCTGCGGCAATCCTGCTCTGGCTGGCCATGCTGCCGGCGGCCTGGACGGCGGCGGCAGCGGAGCCGTCTGCGGATCTGACTATCTCTCTGCTGGACGTGGGCCAGGGGCAGTGCCTGATGATAGCGGGAGAGACAGAGACGGCGGTGGTTGACTGCGGCAGCACCGGAGCCCAGGCGGCCGACCGGCTGGAACAAGCCCTGGCACAGCAAGGACGGGTGCAGATCGATGATTTGATCTTGACCCACTACGATCGGGATCACACCGGCGGTGTGGCCCAACTGCTGCTGGAGGGCCGGGTGGGCCGCCTCTGGCTGCCCCAGCCCTTGCCGGAGGACGAGGCGGGGGCGGCCCAGCTGGCGCAGCTTGCCGCGGTGCTGGAGGTGCCGGTGGAGTGGGTGACCGGGGAGACGGCGCTTTCGCTGGACGGGGCGGTTTTGCGCCTGCTGCCATTGGAGACGGAAGCATACCGGGGCACCGCGGTTCTGGCCTCCCTGGGGGAATTTGATCTGCTGGTCACCGGGGACGCGGACGTCAGGGGAGAGGAGCTGCTGCTTCAGCGGTATCAGCTGCCTCAGGTGGAGGTGCTGATTGCCGGGCACCATGGCTCTGCCGGGGCCACGGGAGAGGCGCTGCTGAAGGCGGTCCGGCCCCAGCTCATTCTGATCTCCGCAGGGGAGAACGGCTATGGACACCCCGCCCAGGAGACGCTGGATCGGTGCCGGGCGGCGGGAGCGGAGCTGCGGCGCACGGACCGGAATGGAACAATTTTGATTCAGGTGTTGAATTCCGGCGGAGAAGCAGGAAAATAGCTGGACGCGGCAGAGGGTCTGTGCTAAACTAATAATACTGCGATTCCGAAAAGACAGATGAAAGGGGAAAATATGACGAAAAACGAACCAATTGACCTGTTGGTGACATTGAACGAGCGCTATCTGCCCCAACTGCGGGTGCTGCTGACCTCCATCTCGCTGAATAACCCTGGGGAGCGGTTTCGGCTGTATCTGATTCACCGGGGCATCTCTCAGCAGAACCTGGACACCCTGGGCGAGCAGTGCGGCCGGCTGGACGTCGACCTCTGCCCCCTGACGGTGGACGCCGCCCTCTTTGCAAACGCCCCCACCACCCGCCAATATCCCCAGGAGATGTACTACCGGCTGCTGGCGGGCCAGCTGCTGCCCCGGGAGCTGGAGCGCATCCTCTACCTGGACCCGGATATTCTGGTCATCAACCCTCTGCGGTCCCTGTGGGAGACCGAACTGGGAGACCGGCTGTTTGCCGCCGCCGCCCACACCGGCAAGACGGAGATCGCCAACGACGTCAACCGGATCCGGCTGGGTACCGAGCACAAGTATTATAATTCCGGCGTCCTGCTCATCAACCTGGCTGCCTGCCGGCAGGAGATTCACCCCGAGGAGATCTTCCGGTACGCCGAGCAGCACGCCAAGGAGCTGCTGCTGCCCGATCAGGACATTCTCAACGTCCTCTACGGCAGACGTACCCTGGAGCTGGACGATTACCTCTGGAACTATGACGCACGGAAGTACAGTAGCTATCTCTTCCGCAGCTCCGGCGAGGCGGATGTGGACTGGGTCATGGCCCATACCTGCATCCTCCACTTCTGCGGCCGGGCCAAACCCTGGAAGCGGGTGTATAACCACCGGTTCGGCCTGCTGTACAAACATTACATCCGGCTGGCTGACCGGTTTTTCTCCCAACAGCCTGGAAAGGAAGCCTAAGCAATGAAACACATTCCCAATATCCTCTCCGGCCTCCGTATTGTGATGATCCCCTTCTTTATCTGGCAGATGCTGGTGGGGAACACCCTGGCGGCGGGCCTCATCCTGGTGGCCTCCGGTCTCACTGACACTCTGGACGGCAATCTGGCCCGGCACTTCGGCTGGGTCTCCGACCTGGGCAAGGTGCTGGATCCGGTGGCGGACAAGCTGACCCAGACGGCGGTGTCCGTCTGCCTGATGATCCGGATTCCCGAGCTCTGGTTCTTCTTTGCCATCCTGATCATCAAGGATCTGATCATGTTGGTGCTGGGCGGCTACCTCACCAAGGGCGGCGTCAAGCTGGAGGGGGCCCGGTGGTTCGGCAAGGTGTCCACCGTGGTGTTCTACACCGTCATGATTCTGATCGTCCTGTTCCCCAACATCCCCCAGGCGGTGACCATTGCGCTGCTGGTTCTGGCGGTGGGCTGCGCGATTGCTGCGGGACTGCTCTATCTGCCGGAGTACAAGCGGTACAAGGCCAAACGGGATCAGAACCCGAAAAAATGAACAAAATCAATTAAAAAGGGCCGCGGCGTCAAGTGCTGCGGCCCTTTTCGCAAAATGAAGAAAGGAAGAAGAAAAGAATGACAAACAAGGAACTGGTGGCCCGCTTTTTTGTGGAGGGCTATGTGAACAAAAACTACGCCGCGGTGCTGGACTGCCTGGCGGAGGACTACATGGATCACAGCCCGGCAGGCGCCCGGAGCAATCGGGACGCGGTGGGTATCCTGCGGGTGGTAGAGGAGATATACGGCGAGCTGAAGCTGGAGATTCTGGATCTGATCGCGGAGGGCGATCTGGTAGCCACCCGGATCCGGTTTGAGGGCATTCACCGGGGGGAGTGTATGGGCATCCCGGCCACCGGGCGGCGGATCTCCTTCGAGGCGTTGGAGAACTTTAAAGTCAGAGACGGGAAAATTGTGGAGTCCTGGGGCTACTGGCCGGATAAGCGGATTGAGCAGATGTTAATGTGAGCTGTCCGAATCTGCCGCCTCCTTCAGCGGGTCAAACAGCGCCCGGAATAGGGGTTCTCCGTATTCCTCCATGGCCTGGCAGTAGCGCTCATAGGCCTCCAGCAGACGCTCCCCCTCCGGGGTGAGCACCGCACCGCCGCCCCCCTTGCCGCCGGTGGTGGAGGAGAGCAGCCGGAAGCCCAGCCCCGCCTCACA
>CAMELY010000092.1 GCA_945926565.1 uncultured Clostridia bacterium
AATGTGCCAGCCGGGCCGGCCCTTGCCCCAAGGGGAGTCCCAGGCGGGCTCGCCGGGCTTGGCGGCCTTCCAGAGGGCAAAGTCCAGGGGATTCTCCTTCTCGTCGTTCACATCGATGCGGGCGCCGGAGAGCAAATCCTCAATGGGCTGATGGGACAGCTTGCCGTAGCCCTTGAACTTGAGGGTACGGTAATAGACGTCGCCGCTGGGGACGGGATAGGCATAGCCCTTATCCACCAGGGTCTGAACCAGGTCGATGATCTCCTCCATGGTCTCAGTGGCCTTGGGATGGATGGTGGCGGGGCGGACGCCCAGGGCGGTGGCATCCTTGAAGTACTCGCCGATATACTTCTCCGCCACCTCCTGAGAGGTGATCCCCTCCTCATTGGCCCGTTTGATGATCTTGTCGTCCACGTCGGTGAAGTTCTGGACAAAGGTGACCTCATAGCCCCGGTACTCCAGATAACGGCGGAGCACGTCAAAGAGAATGATGGGGCGGGCGTTGCCCACATGGATCAGGTTGTAGACGGTGGGGCCGCAGGCGTACATTTTCACCTTGCCCGGCTCGATGGGGACAAATTCCTCTTTCCGTCTGGTCATAGAGTTAAAGATTTCCATTTATTGTTCCTCCTGTGTACGCTGCTGCTGTTCGCTTTGCTGTGCGTAGATTTGATCCAGCTGTCCCTCCAGGAACTCCACCCGGGAGAGCAGGGATTTGATGGTCTCGTTGACCGGGTCGGTGATGTGGATCTGATCCACATTGCTGGCATAGGCCACCCGCTCTCCGGCGATCTTCACCACATGGGCGGGGACGCCCACGGCGGTGGAGTCAGGGGGAATTTCCCGGAGGACGACGGCGTTGGCGGCGATCCGGGCGCCGTCCCCCACCTTAAAGGGGCCCAGCACCTTGGCGCCGGAGCCGATGAGGACGTTGTTGCCGATGGTGGGATGGCGCTTGCCCTGATCCTTGCCGGTGCCCCCCAGGGTCACCCCCTGGTAGAGCAGGACGTCGTCGCCGATCTCTGCCGTCTCGCCGATGACGATGCCCATGCCGTGGTCGATGACCAGGCGGCGGCCGATGGTGGCGCCGGGGTGGATCTCGATGCCGGTCCAGAACCGGGCCCACTGGGAGACAAACCGGGCCAGAAACCGGCAGTGATGGGTGTGAAGGAAATGGGACAGCTTATAATATAAGGTTGCATGGACACCGGAGTAGAGGAGAAGAATCTCCAGCTTGCTCCGGGCGGCGGGATCCCTGGCCTGATAGGCTTCCAGGGTCTCGTTGAGAAAACGAAACATGAAATACTGCGCTCCCTATCCGGACAAAAGAGACCTACAGCAAAAAACGCCTCCTGCATTGCTGCAAGAGGCGATGGTTCACCGCGGTTCCACTCTTTTTTGTCACTCAGTCAGCCGGTAACGGCGGCAAAACCGGAGGCATTACCCTCCCGCTCCGGGGCGCACTTCAAACCCTGGGCCAGAGACAGGCTCTCATCCGGTGACCCGTCCTCGCTGACTGGCTGGCAGATTTTACTCTTCCCCTTCATGGCGGATTGTTGTTCATACAGCTATTATATTAGCATCTCTCCCCAATTGTGTCAATCACTACGGAATACAAAAATCCAGGCGCTTCTGGGTGAAAACGCCTGGACAGGTTCATTTGTTCGGATTGAGCACATCCCTATTCTTCATAAAGTACTCAAGGCCGGAGTAGACGGTGGTCACCAGGATGACGATGTTCACCAGCAGATCCAGGGTTGGAACCGACCAGATCAGCATGACGCAGATGCCCACCATGGTGGAGGCGGTCTTCACCTTGCCCGACCAGCCGGCGGCGATCACCCGGCCGTTGTCCACCGCCACCAGCCGGAGGGCAGAGACGGCGAACTCCCGGGCGATGACGCATAAAAGCACCCAGGCGGGCATTCTCCCCTGTTCCACAAAAATGAGCATGGCGGAGGTGACCAGCAGCTTGTCGGCGATGGGATCCAAAAACTTGCCGAAATCAGTGATCTGATTGTAATTCCGGGCAATATAGCCGTCCACGAAGTCGCTGACGCTGGCCAAAACAAAGAGCGCCAGGGCCACCCAGTGGGCGCCGGGAAAGTCCAGATAGCAGACAATGACAAAGGCGGGAATCATGACAACCCGAAATAGGGTTATCTTGTTAGCAGTATTCATAGCTCATCCTCCCAGGAATCAATTTCTCCCACCAGCTCCCCGTCCTCCGTGCTGGTGAGCAGCACCGGGACAAAGGTGCCCAAGGGCACATCTCCGGCGGCGGTAAAGTAGACGGTCCCGTCGATACCGGGAGAATCGGCGTAGGTACGGCCGGCCCAGCAACCCATCTCCTCGTCAAAGCCCTCGCAGAGCACCTCCGCAACCTGGCCCAGACGGCTGTCGTTCCAGTCGTCCATGACCCGGCTCTGGAGATCTGCCAGCAGCTCCACCCGGCGCTGAGCGGTCTCCGCCGGCACCTGGTCGGGCATGGCGGCGGCCTCGGTGCCCTCCTCTGGAGAGAACTGGAAGACGCCGGCCCGCTCCAGCTTTTCCGCACGAAGGAACTGACAGAGCTCCTCGAACTCCGCCTCTCCCTCCCCGGGGAGACCGCAGATCAGGCTGGTGCGGATGACCACGCCGGGCAGGCGCTCTCGCAGCTTATGAAACAGCTGGGTGATGTGGGCCTTGTCCCCCCGGCGGTGCATGGCGGTGAGAATGCCGTTGTTGACGTGCTGGATGGGGATATCAATATAGTTGACGATCTTCTCCTCCCGGGCCATGACGTCGATCAGCTCGTCGGTCAGGGCGTCTGGGTAGAGATAGTGGAGCCGGATCCAGTGGAAGTCCAGCTTGCACAGCTCGGTGAGCAGCTCCGGCAGCATATAGCGGCCGTACCGCTCCTTGCCGTACCGGGTCACATCCTGGGCGATGAGGATCAGCTCCTGAACGCCGCCGTCTGCCAGCTCCCGGGCCTCAGCCAGGATAGACTCCATGCTCCGGCTGCGGTACTTGCCCCGGAGCTGGGGGATGACGCAGAAGGCGCAGCGGTTGGAACAGCCCTCGGCGATTTTCAGATAGGCCGTCCAGGGGTTGGTGGAGACCATCCGATCTCCGTCCTCGAAGGTGTTGTTGATGTCCCCATAGTATTCCGGCCGGCCCTCCGACATGACCTCCTCCACGGCGGAGACGATGTCGGTATAGCTGCCGGTGCCCAGCAGGCCGTCCACCTCGGGCAGGTCCTGCTTGATCTCCTCCCGATAGCGCTGAGACAGGCAGCCGGTGACCAGAATCTTTTTCAGCTGCCCCTGCTCCTTCAGGGCGGCCATCTCCAGGATGTTGGCAATGGCCTCCTCCTTGGCGGCGTCGATGAAGCCGCAGGTGTTGACGACGCAAATATCCGCGCCCTCCGGGTCGTCCACGACAATATGGCCGGCGTCCTGCACCAGGGCGGCCATCTGCTCGCAGTTGACCCGGTTTTTATCACAGCCTAAGCTGATAAAGGCAATCTGATAGCCCATTGATATCACCTCATTTGTCACAGTATAGCAGATTTGGGAGCCGGGGTAAACCCTCAGCTCCCAAAACCTTCCCAATTCACAGTTTCTTTACCAGTACCGGCCATTCTCAGGCTCAATCCCACCGGGACAGCTCCGCCTCATACCGGCTCAGTCCCGTCCGGATGGCCTCCCAGCCAAAGCCCCGGCGGCGCAGAGCATTGGCCTGACGCTGAAGCTCCTGCTCCGTCACCTCACGGCACCGAAATTTGGCGGCCAGGAATGACTCCACCGCCTCCTCCTGGGGCCGGGCCTCTTCCATGGCCGCTTCCCAGTACTCCCGGGGCACCTTGCGGCGGTACAGCTCGTCCCGGAGCTTTTGGGGGCCGTAGCCCATCCGGTCATAGTGGCGCACCACCGTCTTGGCATACTCTCCGTCATTGACGGCTCCCAGATCCTCCAGCCAGTCGGCGGCCCGCTGGGCGGAGGCGGCGCCCTCTCCCTTGGAGACCAGCCGGTTGACCAGTTCATTTTTAGATAGAGGCCGGGCGCCGATCATTTTTGCCGCCCGGGCCTTGGCGGCGGTGTCCTGGCTGGAGGAGATGAGCCGGTTCAGCTCCTCCCCTTCCAGCGTCTGGCCGGGCCGGAGCCCGAAGTCCAGCAGCTCCTGCTCTCCCACCTTCAAAAGGGTGCCGGTATCCAGGAACACCAGATACCGGCCCTTGACGTGCTTGGAGGGTTCTACTCGCTCAATCCGGGGCATCAGCCTTCAAAATCCTCTGCGGTGACGTCCAGATCCTCATCGCCGGAGGCGGAGGTCATGGGCGCGGTAGCATTGCCGGAGATGCCCTCTCCGGGCGCTGCGGTGCCAAAGGTGCGGCCGGCGGCCTCAGCGGCCACCACGGACTGACGGCTCATCAGCTTGTAGGCGTTGGCGCGAATCTGGGCCTCCAGATTCTCCGCCACGTCGGGATGGTCTGCCATATACTGCTTGGCGGCGTCCCGGCCCTGACCCAGGCGGACGTCTCCCATGGCGTACCAGGAGCCGGACTTCTCCACCAGGCCCAGCTTTGCGCCCAGATCCACCAACTCGCCCTCTTTGGAGATGCCGGTACCATACATAATGTCAAACTCCGCCTCACGGAAGGGGGGCGCCACTTTATTCTTGACCACCTTGGCCCGGGTGTGGTTGCCGATCAGGTCATCGCCCACCTTCAGCGTGGCCACCCGGCGCACCTCAATGCGGATGGAGGAATAGAACTTCAGCGCCCGGCCGCCGGTGGTGACCTCCGGGTTGCCGTAGACCACGCCCACCTTTTCACGGAGCTGGTTGATGAAGATGGCAATGCAGTTGGTCTTGCCGATGGAGCCGGTGAGCTTGCGCAGGGCCTGGCTCATCAGACGGGCCTGGAGGCCCACATAGCTGTCGCCCATCTCGCCCTCAATCTCGGCACGGGGCACCAGGGCAGCCACAGAGTCCACGACCACCACATCCACGGCGCCGGAGCGCACCAGCTGGTCGGTGATCTCCAGGGCCTGCTCGCCGGTGTCCGGCTGGGAGATCAGCATGGAGTCGATGTCCACGCCCAGCGCCCGGGCATAGGTGGGATCCATGGCGTGCTCGGCGTCGATATAGGCCACCTCGCCCCCCAGCTTCTGGGCCTCTGCTACAATATGCAGGGCCAAGGTGGTCTTACCGGAGGATTCCGGGCCGTAGATCTCAATGATTCTGCCCCGGGGCACGCCGCCGATGCCCAGCGCCAGATCCAGGGATAGGGAGCCGGTGGGAACGCTCTCCACCTGAATGGCGGCGTTGTCTCCCAGACGCATAATGGAGCCCTTGCCGAAGGTACGCTCAATCTGAGCCACCGCGGTCTCCAGGGCCTTTTTCTTATCGCTGGCCGGCGCAGCCGGACGGATCGCAGGTTTTTTCGTTGCCATAGTTGTTCTTCCTCTCCTTGTTTTTTCCAAGAATAGCACAGAAAGAGTCCAATAATCCGGACTTGAGTCAATCTTTTTCTTCGCCGTCCTGGCGGTTGGGGCTCCATTGGCCCTCTACCACCCGGAGAATGTCCCGGGTATCCGGATAGCTCCGCACGGAGCGGAAGCCCTCCTGACGAAGGAGCTCCTCCACATTGGCAGCCTGCCCCATGCCCACCTCAAAGAGCAGCCAGCCGTCTTCCCGGAGGGCGGATTTCCACTTGTGGGCAATGGATCGGTAGAAATCCAGGCCGTCCGCGCCGCCGTCCAGCGCCAGATGGGGCTCATAGTCACGAACAGAGGGATCCAGAGTCTGAATGTCACCGGTGGGGATATAGGG
>CAMELY010000093.1 GCA_945926565.1 uncultured Clostridia bacterium
AGGTTCAGGTATTGATGGAGAACACCGCCTGCCGGGAAGGAATCTGCGCCGAGCACGGGCTCAGCCTGTATCTGGAGACCGGCCGGCACCGGCTGCTCTTCGACACAGGGCAGTCCGGCCGCTTTGCAGACAATGCACGGGAAATGGGGGTAGCGCTGGCCGAAGCGGAGCTGGCCATTCTCTCTCACGGCCACTACGACCACGGCGGCGGGCTGGAGACTTTTCTGTCCTGCAATCAGACCGCCCCGGTCTACCTCAGCCGATATGCCTTTCAGCCCCACTATTCCGGCCCGCAGCGGTACATCGGTCTGGACTGTAAGCTGGCGGGAAATCCCCGGCTGGTGCCTGTGGGCAATTACCGGCGGCTGGACGAGACCCTGGAGCTGTTTTCCTGCAATGACCGGCCCCGGCCCTTTCCTGCCGACCCCTATGGTTTGTACCTGGGCGACGGTGAGCGGCGGGTGCCGGAGGACTTCCGCCATGAGCAGTACCTGCTGATTCATGAGGGCGGGCGGCGCATTCTGGTCAGCGGCTGCTCTCACAAGGGCGTGCTCAATCTGATGGAGTGGTTCCGGCCGGATGTGCTCATCGGCGGACTCCACTTTGTCAAGCTGGATCCGGAGGGGCCGGAGCGGGAAACACTGCTGGCGGCAGCCCGGCAGCTGGCCCAATACCCGGCTGTCTACTACACCGGACACTGCACCGGCGAGGCCCAGCTGGCGCTTTTAAAAACGGTGCTGGGCGAGCGGGTTCATCCCATACGGGCGGGCATGTCCTTTACCGTGTGACCTTTTCCCCGGACACCATCTCTGCGACTCAAAACACAATCCCCCCGGAGCAGCGGACAAGCTGCTCCGGGGGGATAATCGTCAAAGGTATTTCAATGCTTTCTTACTGAGCCGCATTGCTGCTCTTGCCGTAGATGAACTCCTGGAGGTTGGCCCGGCAGAGGTCCCAGCTGGTGGGCACCAGGACGGACATACCCCGGACGCTCTCGCCGGAATAGGCGCCGTCCTCGGGGATACGATACTCGTCAATGGAGGTCGCACCAATGTTGTAGGCAGTCAGGGCCAGAGAGAGGATCTCGTCATTGTTCATGTCAGTGGTCAGATCCCCGGCAACGGAGTCATAGACGGCCAGCAGATCCGTCCAGGGCTCGTTCTTCATCTTCTGGAACACCGTCTGAATCACCGTGCGCTGGCGCTCGGTACGGCCGAAGTCATCGTGGGAGGTATCTGTTCTGACATAGCGGATCCGGGCATAGGCCAATGCCTCGGCGCCGTCCAGATGGTTCATGCCCACCTGCAGGCCGGAGAAGGCGTTGCCGTCACCCTTGCCGCTGTACTGACTGTTGCCGCTCAGATAGGCGACCTCTGCCTCATTCAGCCGGACGTCAATGCCGCCGATGGTGTCGATGATATCCTTAAAGCCCTCAAAATCGACTTCAACGTTATAATCGATACGGATGCCGAAATTTGCCTCAATGGTGGCGTCCAGCAGCTCAAAGCCGCCGAAGGCGTAGGCGGCGTTGATCTTGTTGTTGCTGTAGCTCTTACCGTTGTAGTCCGGAATCTGAACATACAGGTCACGCATGATGGAGGTCATGCCCATACGCTTATTATTGTTGTCGATGGTGAAAATAATCATGCTGTCGGAACGGGCCCGCTGGCCTTCCACCCGGGTATCCTGGCCCACCAGCAGGATATTGACGACGCCTTCTTCCGTCTCAATCTTGCCAGAGCTGCCCCAGTCCACATCGTTGATGGTGTCCGGCTCGTCGGTGTCCACATCGAAATCCTCTGTGGTGAACTCGGTCTCTCCCGCCGTGACGCGGTTGATCTTGCCCAGCTGGGTCTGCAGGAAAGCGTAGGCGCCGATCACCATCAGGGCCAGTACCGTCAGGATCACCAAAACTACTTTGCGCACCTTTGACATAGATTACCTTGACCTCCATTTCATTTTCAGACTGTTTCCGGCACAGCCTGCGCCGGCGGCTCCCGTTTTCGACAAGGCGCCGCAAACACATTCTTATAGAAATCTTTCGCATTGATACTCCGTTTCCCGGACAAATCTGCTTCATTTTAATCTTTTTTCCCTCTATCGTCAAGGGACATTCATACAAATTTAGGTTTCTGTTTACACGCCTCTGACATTTTCGTAGATTTCTCCAGGAAATTCATAGAAACTTCATTTCCTTGTGGTATAGTAACGAAAAATTCAACCACAAGGAGACTTCGCTATGAGTTCCATTATCGGAATTGATCTGGGAACCACCAACAGCTGTGTTGCGGTCGTCGAGGGAGGCAAGCCGGTTATTATTCCAAACGCAGAGGGCAGCCGCACCACTCCCTCTGTCGTCGCCTTTACCAAGACCGGAGAGCGGCTGGTGGGTGACCTGGCCAAGCGTCAGGCGGTGACCAACGCCGCCGGAACTGTCTCTTCTATCAAGCGACAGATGGGCACCGACGCCCGTCTTGACCTGGGAGGACGCAAGAGAACCCCCCAGGAGATCAGCGCCATGATTCTGGCCAAGCTGAAGGCAGACGCCGAAGCCTATCTGGGTCAGCCGGTCACTGATGCGGTAATCACCGTCCCCGCCTACTTTAATGACGTCCAGCGCCAGGCCACCAAGGACGCCGGCCGGATCGCCGGGCTCAATGTCCGCCGGATCATCAACGAGCCCACCGCCGCGGCATTGGCCTACGGTCTGGATCACGGGGAGAGCCAGAAAATCATGGTCTACGACCTGGGCGGCGGCACCTTTGACGTCTCTATCATTGAGATCGGCGACGGGGTCATTGAGGTGCTGGCGACCTGCGGCGACAATCACCTGGGCGGCGACGACTTTGACCAACGGCTGACCAACTATCTGGTCAGCGAGTTCAAGCAGCAGACCAAGTACAACCTGGCCAAGGATCCGGTTGCCCTCCAGCGGGTGCGGGAGGCAGCCGAAAAGGCGAAAAAGGAGCTCTCCTCCTCCACCTCCACCGTGGTCAACCTCCCCTTCCTGGTCCAGGCCCGCACCGGACCCCTGCACATGGAGCTCACCGTCACCCGGGCGGTCTTTGAGCGGCTGACCCGGGATCTGGTGGAGCGCACCACCATGCCGGTGCAGACCGCCCTCAACGACGCGGGTCTCTCCGTCTCCCAGCTGGGACGGGTGCTGCTGGTGGGCGGCTCCACCCGGATTCCCGCCGTCCAGGAGCATGTCCGCTCCCTGGTCGGCATGATGCCCAGCAAGGGACTGAATCCCGACGAGTGCGTCGCTCTGGGCGCCGCCGTCCAGGGCGCTACCCTGGGGGGCAATGTGCCCTCCGCCTCCTCTGGCGGGGAGATGGCCGCCTCCTCCGCCGGCAAGGAGATTCTGCTGCTGGACGTGACTCCCCTCTCCCTCTCCATCGAGACGGTGGGCGGCGTGGCCACCCGGCTGATTGAGCGCAACAGTACCCTGCCGGTGCGCTACTCCCAGATCTTTACCACCGCCTCCAACTTCCAGACCAACGTGGAAATCCACGTTCTCCAAGGTGAGCGGCCCATGGCCAAGGACAATAAGACCATCGGCAAGTTTAAGCTCACCGGCATCAAGCGTGCTCCCAGAGGCGTCCCCCAGATTGAGGTCACCTTTGACCTGGACACCAACGGCATTCTCAAGGTCAGCGCCCGGGATCTGGGTACCGGCCGGGCCCAGGAGATCACCATCTCCTCCAGCTCCAACCTCTCCGAGGACGAGATTCAGCAGGCCATCCGGGACGCCCAGCAGTACGCCCAGGCGGACAGCCAGCGCAAGGAGGCCATGGAGGTGCGCAACCAGGCGGAGACTCTGGTCATGGAGGTCAAAGAGGCCTGCCGGGTCTGCGGCAGCAGTATGAACCGCCAGGATCGGAACCAGATCAAAAATGACCTGTCCAATCTGGAGCGGCTGGTACACAAGCATAAACCGGAAAAAATGTCGCCGGAGGCGCTGCCTGAGCTCAAGAGCGCCATGGACCAGCTCAGGAGCAGCTCCGCCGCCCTGATGCAGCTGTACGCCAATCATCAGCAGACCCAGTCCTGAGCCAGCGGCTGTCAGCAGGTTTCAGCATCTATTTTTCATTTTCCTTGACGCTGTTTTGCCCAGCCGATATAATGAGAGCAGCAGCGGTTTTCCGGCTTTTCCCTGCTTTCGGAGCGGGGAGAACCCCATTCTCCCGCACAACGCCTGCAGTTTGCAGGTTCGGAAAGGAGCCTGTATTTGTGAAAGTGACAAAACGTGAGCGGTCGGTCTTCCCGGTTTACCTCATTGGCCTGGTGTGGATTTTCTCCGCCTTCGCCATGGGCATCCACAGTATTTGGGGCTATGTGGGAACGGCGATTTTCTCCGCCGCCGCCTATTTTGTGGGCCGGGCTATCTTCCCGGACAAGCTGGTGGAGACAGAGGTTCCCGACCCGGAGCCCTCTGATCCGGAGCTGGCCGCCCTGAAAAAGGAGCGGGATCGGGCCATCTCGGAGATCCGCCGGCTCAACGACAACATCGAGGATCCGGAGATCTCCGCTCAGATGGACCACATTGAGCAGACCGCCGGCAAGATTTTCGACTACGTCCTGGAGCATCCGGAGAAAAAATCCCTGGTGCGCCGCTTTCTGGACTACTACCTGCCCACCACCATCAAGCTGCTCCACCAATATGACCGGATGGACAGCCTGGGCGTCAGCGGGGAGAATATCACCGGCACCAAGGCCAAAATCCGGGGCATGCTGGACACCGTCTGCTCTGCCTTTGACAGGCAGCTGGACAGCCTGTTTCAGGATGAGTCCATGGACGTGTCCGCCGATATCACCGTGCTGGAGCAGATGATGACCCAGGAGGGGCTCACCGGCGGCGGCATGATGTAATTCTGTTCCTGACAAAACACTGAAAAATGACAATAACGGAGGAAAGAGAATATGAATGAGATCAATTTGACCCTGGATCCCATGGGCAGCGCCCAGCAGCAGCCTGCCGCCCCCACCCTGACCCTGTCCGCGGAGGAGGAGAAGCCGGAGGCCCCCAAGGTTGACCTGGACGAGCGGCTGCTCAACGACGCGGAAAAGAAGGTTGTGGAGGAGTTCGCCAAGAAGATTGATCTGCGGGACTCCACCCAGGTGCTGCAGTACGGCGTGGCCGCCCAGAAGAATGTGGCCGCCTTTTCCACCAGCGCTCTGAACAAGGTGAGCACCAAGGATCTGGGCGAGGTGGGCGACACCCTCAGCTCCCTGGTGGTGCAGCTGAAAAACAACGCCCCCGGCGAGCAGAAAAAGAAGGGCTTCTTCCAGCGCAGCAAGGTTCGCATCGACGAGATGAAAGCCCAGTACGCCAAGGCGGAGGCCAATGTGGACCAGGTCACCAAGATTCTGGAGCGGCATCAGGTGGAGCTGATGAAGGACGTGGCCATGCTGGATCAGATGTATGAGCTGAACCAGCAGTATTACAAGGAGCTGACCATGTATATCCTGGCCGGCAAGAAAAAGCTCCAGGACGCCCGGGAGAATGAGCTGGAGGCCCTCAAGCGCAAGGCCCAGGAGACCGGCCGCCAGGAGGACGCCCAGGCCTACAACGACTACGCCAACATGGTCAACCGGTTTGAGAAGAAGCTCCATGACCTGGAGCTGACCCGGATGGTCTCCATCCAGATGGGCCCCCAGACCCGGCTGCTGCAGAACAACGACACCATGATGATCGA
>CAMELY010000094.1 GCA_945926565.1 uncultured Clostridia bacterium
CCTTGGGCACAATGGCCTGTGCCTCTTTGGTGCCCAGGGCCCCGTCGATAAAGTCGTTCTGCATGTCAATGACAATCAAAAAATCCATGGGAACCTCCTTCGCGGCAGAAAAGATATCGTTCAGCCTTGCAGCTGCAAAACAGAACAGGGCAGAGGCACAGCCTCTGCCCCGTAAAAGATCAATGGTGGAACAGTCGGATTCCGGTAAAGCACATGGTAATCCCGTACTTGTTGCAGGTGTCAATGACATTGTCATCCCGGATCGAGCCACCGGGCTGGACAATATACTGCACGCCGCTCTTCCGGGCCCGCTCCACGTTGTCGCCGAAGGGGAAGAAGGCGTCAGAGCCCACAGTGACCCCCTGCATCTGGGAGATCCAGGACTTCTTCTCCTCCCGGGTCAGCACATCGGGCTTGACCTTAAAGGTGTTCTGCCACACGCCGTCCGCCAGCACGTCCTCGTACTCGTCGGAGATGTACACGTCGATGGCGTTGTCCCGGTCGGGCCGGCGGATGCCGTCCACAAACTGGAGGCCCAGCACCTTGGGATGGTGGCGCAGCCACCAGTTGTCCGCCTTGCTGCCCGCCAGCCGGGTGCAGTGGATCCGGCTCTGCTGGCCGGCGCCCACGCCGATGGCTTGGCCGTTCTTGACGTAGCAGACCGAGTTGGACTGGGTGTACTTGAGGGTGATGAGGGAGACGATCATGTCGATCTTGGCGCTCTCAGGCAGATCCTTATTCTCGGTGACGATGTTTCGCAGCATCTCCTCGTCAATTTTGAGGAAGTTGTGTCCCTGCTCAAAGACCACGCCGTAGATGTGGCGGCGCTCAATGGGGGCGGGGACGTAGTCCGGATCCATCTGAACCACGTTGTAGTTGCCCTTCTTCTTGGTCTTGAGGATGGCCAGGGCCTCCTCGGTGTAGCCGGGGGCGATGACGCCGTCGGAGACCTCGTACTTCAGATACCGGGCGGTGGCGGCGTCACAGACGTCGGACAGAGCTGCCCAGTCGCCGTAGGAGCACAGCCGGTCAGCGCCCCGGGCCCGGATATAGGCGGCGGCCAGCGGGGTCACCTCGGCGTCCGGCTCTACGAAGTAGACCGCCCGCTCCACATCGGTCAGGGGGAGGCCCACGGCGGCGCCGGCGGGGGAGACGTGCTTAAAGGAGGCGGCGCAGGGCAGGCCGGTGGCCTCCTTCAGCTCCTTGACCAGCTGCCAGGAGTTCATGGCGTCGCAGAAGTTGATATAGCCCGGCTTGCCGTTGAGGACGGTGACCGGCAGCTCACCCTCCTCCATGTAGAGGCGGGAGGGCTTCTGGTTGGGGTTGCAGCCGTATTTCAGTTCCAGTTCTTTCATGGGAGACCTCCTCACTGCTGATGCTTGTTGACAATCACGTCGTCCGCGGCCTGGGTCTCCAGGTCGATATAGCGGACGAAGAGGGAGACCTTGTTCTCCTCGTTCAGGCTGCTCCACAGCAGGTCGGCAAATTCCTGAGCCGTATTGCTGGGGATGGAGACCAGCTCCGGCTCTCCCTCAAAGGAGGGCAGGGGATTGCCGTCACCCATGTAGGTGTGGATGAAGTGGCCGAAGCCTGCGGGAACGCCGTCGTACTCGAAGAAGTAGCGGTTGCAGAAGTTGGGGTCGCCGTTGAAGCTCTTGAGGATGGACAGCTTGTAAGCGCCGCTGGGCAGCATGGCGCCGGAGATGCGGGGGGTGTAGTTGGGGCCGTCCGGCTCGAAGGTGCGGGTCATCAGGGCGTGCCGGAAGCAGTGGCCCTCATTCAGTGCCTCCATAATGGTGTCGGTCTGGTCGCCGTTGGTGACAATGGTCAGATTCTTCACCTTGCGCACCGGATGATAGATAATCAGGGAGGGATCTACCATCTTGGAGGGATCAAAGGCCTCAGTGCGGATGCCGTCCTCGGTGACCGA
Organism: uncultured Clostridia bacterium; assembly: GCA_945926565.1. Lineage (GTDB taxonomy): Bacteria > Bacillota > Clostridia > Oscillospirales > Oscillospiraceae > Onthomonas. Next base: position 1,931 of record CAMELY010000094.1, read on the forward strand.
GAAGATCCGGTTCCGGCTGTTCTCGCTGCGGCCCATAATGAAGTAGGCGATGACGGCGCTCTTGCCGTCGGCGCTCCGGCCCAGAACGATGCCCCGGCCGGGATAGGGGTTGCGCTGCAGCTCCTGGGTAAGATCAAGCAGTTTCATGGGATACCTCTCTCTGTAACGGTTCAAATGGGAAGGATCATCCGGCTCATACGCCGGGCAGGATGTGAACAGTGCGGCCCTCTACCCGAAGGCGGCCCTCACAGAACAGGCTCACCGCCTTAGGCAGCAGCTTCCACTCCGCCTGCTCCATAATGCGGCGCTGGAGCACTTCCGGGGTGTCTCCCTCCTCCACAGGCACCGCCTTCTGGAGGATGATGGGGCCGCCGTCGCACTGTTCGTTGACAAAGTGGACGGTGGCGCCGGAGACCTTGACACCGTAAGCCAGGGCCTTCTCATGGACATGGAGGCCGTAGGCCCCCTCTCCGCAGAAGGAGGGGATGAGGGCGGGGTGGACGTTGATGATGGCGTTGGGATAGGCCCGGATCAGCTCCTCGGTGAGGACGTACATGAAGCCGGCCAGCACCACCAGGTCAATTTCCAGCTCCCGGAGCAGCCGGGTCAGCTCGCGGGTCATGGCCTGGTTGGAATCAAAGTCCTTCCGGCAGACCACATAGCCCGGAATCCCCGCCTTTTCCGCCCGCTGGAGGGCAAAGGCGGTGGGGGAGGAGGAGATGACGGCACAAATCTTGCCCTGCTTAATGGCACAGCGCTTCTGTGCGTCGATGAGGGCCTGGAGGTTGGTGCCGCCGCCGGAGACCAGGACGGCGATCTTTTTCACAGGATCACCTCAACGCCCTCGTCTCCCTGGGAGACCTGGCCGATGACCGAGACACGCTCACCGGTCTGAACGAGGATGTTCATGGCGTCGCCCACCTGGTCACGGGGCACAGCCAAAATCATGCCGACGCCCATGTTGAAGGTGTTGTACATATCCCGGGTGGGAATCTTACCCGCCTGCTGAATGATGGAGAAGATGGGCAGCTGAGGAATGGAGCTGGCGTTGATGCGGGCAGTGAGACCCTGGGGCATCATGCGGGGCACGTTCTCGTACAGGCCGCCGCCGGTGATGTGGCTGATGCCGTGGATGGACACGCCGCAGTCCATCAGACTGCGGATGGAGCGGACATAGATCCGGGTGGGCTTGAGCAGCTCCTCACCCAGGGTGCAGGCCAGGTCGGCGTTATACTGGTCATAGGTGTTGTTGATGTCCAGCACCTTGCGCACCAGGGAGAAGCCGTTGGAGTGGACGCCGGAGGAGCCCAGACCCAGCAGTACGTCTCCTGCCTGCATCATCTGGTTGTTGATTTTCTTGTCGTAGTCCACCAGGCCCACGGAGAAACCGGCCAGGTCATACTCGTTCACGGGGTAAAAGCCGGGCATCTCGGCAGTCTCGCCGCCGATGAGGGCGCAGCTGGCCTGACGGCAGCCGTTGGCGATGCCGGAGACGATCTGCTCAATCTTCTTGGGATCATTCTTGCCGCAGGCGATGTAGTCCAGGAAGAACATGGGCAGGGCGCCGGAGCAGATGATGTCGTTGACGCACATGGCCACGCAGTCGATGCCTACGGTGTCATGCTTATCCAGGAGGAAGGCCAGCTTCAGCTTGGTGCCCACACCGTCGGTGCCGGAGACCAGGACAGGACGCTTCATTCCCTGGATCTGGGGTTCAAACATGCCGCCGAAATCGCCGATGCCGCCCAGCACGCCGGGGACAACAGTGGAGGCGACCAGAGGCTTGATGCGGCTGACCGCCTCGTAACCGGCGGTGACATCTACGCCGGCGGCAGCGTAGGAGGCGGATTTGCTGTTAGTGTTCACGGGAAGTTCCTCCTGTCAATCGTTATTGATGGTGAGCTGCCGGCCGGACTCCCCCGGAACGGGGAGCACATAGTCGCCGGTAAAGCAGGCGTCACAGAAGCCCAGATGCAGATTTTGGGCCATTGCTTTCAGAGAATCCAGAGGCAGATACTGGAGGGAGTCGGCGCCGATGAGCCGGCAGACCTCCTCCACGGTGCGGCCGTTGGCAATCATGTCCTCAGACCGGGGGGTGACAGTGCCGAAGTGGCACTGATACCGGAAGGGGGGAGAGGATACCTTCATGTGTACCTCTTTCGCTCCGGCCTCCCGGAGCAGCTTGACGATCCGGGCGCAGGTTTTACCCCGGATGATGGAGTCGTCCACCAGGATGATCCGCTTGTCCTTGACGGTGGCGGAGACGGCGTTGAGCTTGATGCGCAGGCTCTTCTCCCGCTCCCAGCGCTGGGACTGGATAAAGGTGCGGGCGATATACCGGTTTTTCATCAGGCCGATGCCGTAGGGAATGCCGGATTCCCGGGCAAAGCCCATGGCGGCGGCGATGCCGGAGTCGGGCACGCCGATGACCAGATCCCCCTCCACCGTATTCTGACGGGCCAGCATCCGGCCGGCCTCCTCCCGAGCGGCGCCCACGGAGCAGCCGTCAATGATGGAGTCCTGCCGGGCGAAATAGATCAGCTCGAACAGGCAGAAAGCCCGGCGGGCGGCCTTAATGCGGCAGTGGTGGCTGGTGATGATCCCGTCCTTGGCAACCACCACCTCACCCGGCTCTACGTCCCGGAGGACGGTGCCCCCCAGCGCCTCGATGGCGCAGGACTCGGAGGCGAAAAGAATGGAGTTGCCGATCTTGCCGATGCACAAAGGCCGGAAGCCGTTGGGATCCCGGACGGCGATCAGCTTGTCCTTTTCCATCAGCACCATGGAATAGGCGCCGATCATATACTCCATGGCATTGATCACAGCGTCCTCCAGGGTGTGGGTGCGCAGGTGCTCCCGGACGATGAGATAGGTGATCACCTCAGCGTCGTTGGTGCCCTGGAAGATGCCGCCCCGGTTCTCCGTCTCCGCCCGGAGGGCCTTGCCGTTGACCAGGGTGCCGTTATAGCACATGGCCATGGAGCCGGAGGCGTGGTGCAGCACCAGAGGCTGGATGTTAGCCGGGTTCACCGAGGCGGAGTTGGTGGCGTGGCGGACATGGCCCACGGCGGCGCTGGCGCCCCGGAAGGCCTTGAGCTCGCTCATGGAGAAGACCTCGGGCACCAGGCCCTTGGCCTTGTGTACCCGGAGCACGCCGTTCTGAGACACGGCGATGCCGCAGGAGTCCTGTCCCCGGTGCTGCAGAGCGAAGAGGGCGTTGTAGGTGTCAAAGGCGGGCTCCCGGCCATCGGCAGGGTCGGCGATCAGGCCGAAGACACCGCACTCCTCCTTCAGCTTGGGGGGCTGGGCAGTTAACTCTTTCATGGAAGCGCCCGTTCAGTCCTGGCTGTCGCCCATCAGACGGCGCATGACCTCCTGATAGGCCTCCTCAGCGCCGCCCAGATCCCGGCGGAAGCGGTCCTTGTCCAGCTTCTCATGGGTGGTCTCGTCCCACAGGCGGCAGGTGTCGGGGCTGATCTCGTCGGCCAGGACAATGGTGCCGTCGGCAGTCTTACCGAACTCCAGCTTGAAGTCCACCAGGTCGATGCCCACGCCCTTGAGGAAGCCCTTGAGCAGATCGTTGACCTGGAAGGCATACTTCTTGATCAGGTTGATCTCCTCCCAGGTGGCGGCCTTCAGAGCCACGGCGTGGTAGGCGTTCATGAGGGGATCGCCCAGCTCGTCGTTCTTGTAGGAGAACTCAATGGTGGGCTCGTCAAACACGATGCCCTCCTCCACGCCG
>CAMELY010000095.1 GCA_945926565.1 uncultured Clostridia bacterium
CCTTCTCCGCCTGCTTCGGCCAGGCCTTCCTGGAGCTGCATCCCACCAAGTACGCTGAGGAGCTGGTCAAGCGCATGGAGCAGAGCGGCGCCAAGGCCTACCTGGTCAACACCGGCTGGAACGGCACCGGCAAGCGCATCTCCATCAAGGACACCCGCGGCATCATCGACGCCATCCTGTCCGGCGCCATCCTGACCGCTCCCACCAAGCAGATCCCCTACTTCAACTTCGAGGTGCCCACCGAGCTGCCCGGTGTGGATCCCGCCATCCTGGATCCCCGCGATACTTACGCCGACGCCTCCGAGTGGGAGACCAAGGCTCAGGATCTGGCCGGCCGCTTCGTCAAGAACTTTGCCAAGTACACCACCAACGAGGCTGGCAAGGCTCTGGTCGCCGCTGGTCCCCAGCTCTAATCCAACCGAACAGATCGCCTGATCGTTCACCCCGCCCCGGCATTACTGCCGGGGCGGTTTTTTGTATCAAAGCGCAGAAAAGCCGTGAGCAGAAAACCGCTCACGGCTTAAAATCTGTCTGGCTCCGGTCAGCGCAGAATAATCCAGGCCAGATACACGGCGTAGGCCGCCACCAGCACAAGGCCCTCCCGGCGGGAGACCTCTCCCCTGCTGCGGCAGAAGAAGAAGGTGACAACGCCCACGCACAGCAGCACCGCCAGGTCGTACACGCACTCCGCCGCCACGGCGATGGGGGTGAGGCTGGAGGCGATGCCCATGATAAAGAGGATGTTAAAGAGGTTGGAGCCAATCACGTTGCCCAGGGCCAGGCCGTTTTCATGCTTCCGAGCGGCCACCACCGAGGTGACCAGCTCGGGAAGGGAGGTACCCATGGCCACAATGGTCAGGCCGATCAGGGTCTGGCTCATGCCCCAGGCCTCAGCGATCAGGCAGGCGTTGTCCACCACCAGGTCACCGCCGATAATGATGGCGGCAAGGCCGCCCAGGATGCACAAAATGGCGGCGGGCAGGCTCATGGCCCGCTTGCCGATCTCCTCCGTCCGGTGGCGGAGAGCGGCCCGCACCACGATCACAAGATAGACCACCATGGCAGCCAGCAGCAGCAGGCCCTCCCAGCGGGCCACCGTCCCGTCCAGGCAGATCAGCAGCAGGGCTGCCGTGGCAGCCAGATTCCAGAAAAAGTCCCGGTTCATCACGTCCCGGTCAGTGGGCACTGTGCTGATGGCGGCGCAGGTGCCCAGCACCACCAGGGTGTTGAACAGATTGGAACCGATGACGTTGCTCAGCGAGATGTCGGCGTTTCCGCTCAGGCCGGCGGTAATACTCACCGCCGCCTCCGGGGCGCTGGTGCCCATGGCCACAATGGTCAGACCGATGACCACCGAGGGGATGCGCAGCAGCCGGGCCACCGATGAGGCGCCCTCCACAAAGAAATCGGCTCCCTTGACCAGCAGGAAGAAACCGACCAGAAGCAGCAAATACATCATAGCGATCAATCTCCTTTTTTCTCTGCGGAAAGCGCAAAAAACGAGGCTCTTACCGCATGACTAGTATGCGATAAAAGTCTCGTTCCTCTCCCGCGGCACCCGGCCTTTTGGGCGGGATGACGGACGCCGCAACATCCCGGAGCCGGGATGCGAACTACTCCCTGATATCAACTTGATTATAACATTTTCCCGTCCCGCCGGGCAAGCCCGCCGCCGGTAGAAAATCCAGGACTGTTTTGCCGATTATTTGATGAATTGGTCAATCGCTTGCTCCAGATCCTCGATGGCCTTGCGGTCTCCCTCCTCCACCGCGTCCACGATGCAGTGGTCGATGTGATCCTTCATAATCACCCGGGCAGTGGCGTTGATGGCAGAGCGCACCGCCGCAAGCTGTACCAGCACCTCGCTGCAGTCCCGGCCGTCCTCCACCATCTGGCGCACCGACTCCAGGTGGCCGATGGCCCGGCTCAGCCGGTTGAGCACCGCCTTGGTGTTGGTGTGGACATGGGGATGCCCCCCATGGCTGTGGATCCGGCTGCCCTCCGGGAGATTCCCCTCCTCCGGCCCCGGATGATGGTGAAAACAGCGCTCCGGCACGGTGGCTCCCTCCCTTTCCCGGTTGTCTCTTTGCCGCTTTAGCATAGCAAAAAATCAGGCTATCGTCAAGGGAGTGTTCCCACCAGGACAGTATTCAGCGCTCCGGGCCGGGCCGTATGGGCAGAGTCACCGTAAACCGGGTGCCCAGCGCCGCGCTACTCTCCAGCCGGATGCGGCCGTCCATGCTCTCCACCACGTGCTTGACGATGGAGAGACCCAGTCCGGTCCCCCCGGCGCTGCGGCTGCGGCCCTTGTCCACCCGGTAAAACCGCTCGAACACCCGCCGCTGCTGATCGGCAGGAATGGGCTCCCCGTCGTTGCGCACCGTCAGCCGGCAGCTCTCCCCCGCTCGGACGAGTTGGATCTCCACAGCGCCTCCGGGGCGGTTGTACTTGACTGCGTTGCTGATCAGATTGTCCGCCAGCTCCCGGAGGTTTTTCCGGCTGGCGTACAGCCAAACCGGCTCCGTCCGGCAGGAGAGGGTGACCTGCCCGCTGGCGGCGGCGGCCTCCCACTCCTGGGCGCACTCGTCCACGATCTTGCCGAAGTCCAGCCGCTCCCGCTCCTCCTGGAGGGCGCCGCTCTCCAGCCGGGAGAGCATAATGATGTCGTTGATGACGCTGGTCATCCGCTCCGTCTCCAGGCCGATGCGGCCCAGCAGCTCTCTGCGCTGCTCCTCAGTCAGGGGCAGTCCGGAGCAGAGCAGCTCGGTGTTGCCCTTGATGGCAGTGATGGGGGTCTTCAGCTCATGGCTGGCATTGGAGAAGAACTCCTGCCGCATCCGGCTGGAATTGCGCTCCTCGGTGATGTCGTTGAGGGTGAGAATGAGCTGGTTCGCCAGCCCCGGCTCCTCCTCTGTCCGGCGGAAGCGGACGGCGTAAATCCGGCCCCGGCAGGTGAGATCCAGACTGCCGCCCTCCCGTCCGTCCTGAATCTCCCGGGCTCTCTGAATTACCTTGGGGCTGGGGATCACCCGGCCCAGGGACTGTCCCACGCAGTCCGGGCCACAGCCCAGCTGCCGTTGGGCGCTCTCATTCACCATGACAATCCGCTGCCGGTCATCCAACAGGAGAAAGCCCTCCTCCAGATGATTGAGGATATAGCCGGTCTTGCGCTGCTCCTCCTCCAATTGCCGGAGATAAGCCCCCAGCTCCCGGGTCAGCCGTTGAATCTGCTCCGCCATCTCACCCAGCTCCGGGAAGGGGCAGTCCATCGGTTCTCTTGGCTGCGCTCCCTCCCGCAGATCTCCCAGGCTGCGGCTCAGACTCTGAATGGGGGCCAAAATCCCCCGGGTCAGCCGCCGGGCCAGCAGCAATGCCAGCAAAAAGGCCAGCACCGCCCCCAGTCCCAGTGCGGGCAGCATCCACACCAGCGCCGCCCCCAGGCTGTCCCCCGGCCGGGCCAGCCGGAGATAAACTCCGTCCGGCGTCCGGGCCGCGGCATAGAGCATGACCTCCCCCAGGGTCTGGCTGGTGCGGATGACGGTGCCCTCCTCTCCCCGGGCCGCCGCCTGAAGCTCCGGCCGGTTCAGATGGTTCTCCATTTGGGCAGGATCCCCCTGGGTGTCCGCCAGAACAGTGCCGTCCGGAGCGATGAGGGTGGCCCGCAGATTCTCCGTCTCTCCGACCAGAGTCCGGAGCTGAAGCTCCGGCTCCTGCTCCGGGTCCCACAGGGCCGCCCCCGCCCGAACCATGGCCTGCAGGCTGTCCGACTGCTCCCCCAGCAGGGCGGCGTCAAACAGACAGACCGCAGCCAGGATACCGGCCGCCAGCGCCGCCAGGACGGCCAGCATCTGGCTGCGCAGAATTGCCTTTTTCATGCGGGCACTCCGATAAACCGGTAGCCCACGCCCCGGACTGTCTTGATGTACTTGCTGTGGCCGGCGTCGTCGCCGATCTTCTGCCGCAGAGTGCCGATGTGAATGTCCAGGGTGCGGCTCTCCCCCAATGCGTCACAGCCCCAGACCCCGTCCAGCAGCTCCTGGCGGGGAATGCTCTGATCCGGCCGTTCCATCAGATATTTCAGCAGCTCGTACTCCTTGTAGGTGAGCTCCACCACCTGGCCGTCCACCCGGACCTCGTGGCGGCTGGGAGAGAGCTCCAGTCCCTCATAGACCAGATCTCCCTGGGCCCGGACATGGCCCCCGTGGAACCGGCGCAGCAGCGCCCGCACCCGGGCGCACAGCTCCAGCACGGAAAAGGGCTTGGTCATATAGTCGTCCGCCCCGGCGTCCAGGCCGCTGATCTTGTCCTCCTCCAGGTCGCAGGCGGTGAGCATCAGCACCGCCACCTGCCGGAGCTGGGGAGCCGCCCGCATGAGGCGCACCGCCTCCAGGCCGCTCATCCCCTCCATCATTATATCCATCAGCACCAGCTCGGGAGGGGCGGCCTTCATCTGCTCCAGGGCCTCCAGGGCATTGGAGAAGCCGGTGACCTGATACCCCTGGCTCTCCAGGGCAAATTCCAACAGGCGGCGGATGCTCTCATCATCCTCCACCGCAAAAATCCGTTCCTGCATTTCCTTTTCCCCCTTTACAGCTTCATTATAGAAAAGGCCGGAAGGCGCCGCTATCACGGCTTTGCAAAGTTTATGTTAGATTTTTGGAAAATGGAAACCGCCGGACGGCAGGCCGTCCGGCGGAAGAGTCCTTCAGTTTCTCAAAACATCGCTGCGTCCTTGTGCTGGCCGGTGAGCTTGAACTCCACCCACTCGCACAGGTTGACGGCGTGGTCGGCCACCCGCTCCAGGTATTTGATCATCATCAGGTAGTCCACCACCTCGTCGATGTCCTGGGGATGGGAGAGCAGGTGCTGCCCCAGCTCCCCCCGGAGGCGGACAAACCGCTCGTCCACGTCGTCGTCCCGTCCCTTGGTGCTCCTGGCCAGAGACAGGTCATCGGTGATGTAGCTGGTGACAGCCGCGTCCACCATCTCACAGGCGGTGGAGGCCATGGCGATCACGTCCTCCCGCAGTTGAGGAATGGCGCAGGCATCGTGGTGCAGGGCCAGCTCCGCAATGTCCACCGCCTCGTCGCCGATGCGCTCGATGTCGGTGATCATTTTCATGGTGGCGCCCACCTGGCGCAGGTCGGAGGCCACTGGCTGCTGCATCAGCAGCAGCTTGAGGCAGCGCTGCTCGATCTCCCGCTCCAGGGTGTTGATCTCGTCATCCCCGTGGATGACCGCCTTGGCCAGGGCCTTGTCATAGGTTTTGACGGCGGTCATGGCGTGCTCCACTGCCTCCACCGACTTGACCGCCATCCGTACCAGCCGGGAGGAGAGGTTTTTCAGCTCCCGGTCATACTGTTTTCTGCTGCTCATTTTCTTCCCTCCTTGCTGTTCCGGTTATCCGAACCGGCCGCTGATGTAGTCCTCAGTCCGCTTATCCCGGGGCATGGAGAAGATCTGGCTGGTCTCTCCCATCTCAATCAGGTCGCCCAGCAGGAAGAACGCTGTCTTGTCCGAGATGCGGGCTGCCTGCTGCATATTATGGGTGACGATGACCACGGTGTACTTCTGCTTCAGCTCGGTCATCAGC
>CAMELY010000096.1 GCA_945926565.1 uncultured Clostridia bacterium
CCTCCGGCGACGAGACCATCGGCAAGCTGATCGCCGAGGCCATGGAGAAGGTCTCCCACGACGGCGTCATCACCGTGGAGGAGTCCAAGACCGCCGAGACCTATTCCGAGGTCGTCGAGGGCATGCAGTTCGACCGGGGCTATATCACCCCCTATATGGTCACCGACACCGAGAAGATGGAGGCCGTCCTGGACGATCCCGCCATCCTGATCACCGACAAGAAGATCTCCTCCATCCAGGAGCTGCTGCCCGTGCTGGAGCAGATCGCCCAGTCCGGCAAGAAGCTGCTGATCATCGCTGAGGACGTGGAGGGCGACGCCCTGTCCACCCTGATCGTCAACAGCCTGCGGGGCACTCTGCGGGTGGTCTGCGTCAAGGCCCCCGGCTTCGGCGACCGCCGCAAGGAGATGCTGCAGGATATCGCCGTGCTGACCGGCGGCACCGTCATCTCCGCCGACACCGGCATGGAGCTGAAGGAGACCCAGCTGTTCCACCTGGGCGCTGCCCGTCAGGTGAAGGTCACCAAGGAGAACACCATCATTGTGGACGGCGCCGGCGATCCCGCCGCCATCAAGGCCCGTGTGGGTCAGATCCGCTCCGTCATCGCCAACACCACCTCCGAGTATGACAAGGAGAAGGCCCAGGAGCGCCTGGCTAAGCTGTCCGGCGGCGTGGCCGTCATCAAGGTGGGCGCTGCCACTGAGGCCGAGATGAAAGAGAAGAAGCTGCGCGTGGAGGACGCTCTGAACGCCACCCGCGCCGCTGTGGAAGAGGGCATCGTGGCCGGCGGCGGCACCGCCTATGTCAACGCCATCCCCGCCGTGGAGGCTCTGCTGGCCGACGTCGAGGGCGACGAGAAGACCGGCGTGTCCATCATCGCCAAGGCGCTGACCGCTCCCGTCAAGCAGATCTCCGCCAACGCCGGCATCGACGGCGGCGTGGTGCTGGACAAGATCCAGTCCTCCGGCAAGGTGGGCTATGGCTTTGACGCCTACAAGGAAGTCTACTGCGACATGATCCCCGCCGGCATCGTGGATCCCACCAAGGTGACCCGCTCCGCTCTGGAGAACGCCGCCTCCGTGGCCTCCGTCCTGCTGACCACCGAGGCCCTGGTCGCCGACAAGCCCGAGCCCCCCGCGCCCGCCGCGCCTGCCGCCCCCGACATGGGCTACTAATCCATCCGAGAAAGCGTTCAATCCCCCGCTGGCACGCCAGCGGGGGATTTTTTGTGTCTCAATTTGGGCGGGCGCACACTGTGCGCCCCTACTCAGCCGTTTCTATCGTCTGGAGGAACTCCTGTATCAGCTCATTCACCGCCTGGGGATTGTCCACATTGGCGTTGTGGGCCGCCCCCGGGATCATATGCAGCGGATACCCTTCTCTCATATGCCATTGCTCATTATAGCGGCGTACCTTTCCCGTCCTGTCATACTCGCCCACCGTCAGACAGACAGGACAGGAAATCCGAAGGTTCTGAATCTCCGGTATAAAACCCGCAAAACCCAAATACATCAGGGTACAAAGCTCTTTTTTGTCGTAGCCTACCAACATCCGGAGCATATTCTCCCTCGTGTCCTGGGTTCGTCCGCACATCGTCGCCATTGAGCTGCGCAGCAGTCTGTCCGGGAACAGAGAAAGCATCCATTTTGTCTGCCGCAGCCAAAAAAGATCTGATTTACTGTAATACGTTTCACCGTAGGGGCAGGTTCCGATCGTAAACAGGCCCTTTACCATGGCCGGATACCTGGCAAGAAAGGATTGGGCCACAAAGCCTCCCATGGACTGGCCCACCAGCACCGCCCGTTCAATCCCCTCCGCCTGCAGAATCCCCCGGAGCTCCTCCGCCAAATTGGGATAGGAGAAGTCGGTATAAGGCCGGGACTTGCCGTGGCCCGGAGCGTCCCAGGTCAGCAGGGTGCGCTCCCCCTGAAAGGCCTCCACCTGTTTGTCAAAGAGGGTGTGGTCAGCGGTGAGGCCGTGGAGCAGCACCAGGGGCAGCTTTCCGTTCTCTTGCCGGGAAATCCAGTAGGTAACCGTTCCACGGGGAGATTCGTATCGCTTTTCAATCATGCAGATGCACCTCCAAAAAATCCTCCAGCAGCCGCAGCAGCGCCTCCGGTCTGCGCATGGGAAAGTCGTGGCTGGCCCCCGGCAGGATGACCGCCTTACAGTTAGGATTCTCCCGGGCCAGGGTATGGACGGAAGCCTTCATCTCCCCCAACTCCCCGCTGCCGCAGACGGCCAGCAGGGGCAGGGTCAGTTTCTCGTATTCCGGCAGCTCGGACAGCCGGGTGGTCCTGGCGAAAAAGGACTGATACTGCTCCAGGGTGAGCTGCTTCGCGTCCCGGGCCATGTCCGCCTGCTGATCTCTGTCATAGCCCCAGTACCGGCCCTGAAGCTCCACCAGCCACCGCCAGTGGAACGCCCACATGAGATACCGGGCGGACTGGCAGTAGAGCCGGATGGTATCCTCCCTGGGGCAGACCCAGGGGCTGAGCAGCACGCCACACCGGAACCGCTCTGGCCGGGCGCAGAGCAGCCGCAGGGCGAGCTGCCCGCCCAGCGAGTGGCCTGCCACCCCAATGGGCCCCTCTCCCAGCTGATCGGTCAGCTCTGCCAGCGCCAGGGTGACCTGCTCCGGGTCATAGGGCTCCCCGGCGGCCGCGCCGCCCCCCGGCAGATGGGGAATCACCAGAAAGTACCGCTGGGACAGGGGCCGGTACAGATGGCAGAAGGTGTCCTTGGCGGCGGCTCCGTGGAGCAGCAGCAGGACGGGATTCCCCTCCGTCCCATAGGTCTCACAGTGCATCAGTCTTCTCTCCTTCCGTAGAGCAGCGCCCAATGGTCGATGAGCCGGTCAAAGTCCCGGCGGATCCGGGCGGGATTCAGCCGCCCGGTGAGAAATTGATGGTACAGATAGCCGTCCGTCGTCCACAAAATCTCCTGGTAGATCTGCTCCAGGGGAATCTCCGGCCGCAGGCGGCTCCGGTCAACTTTAGACAGCAGCAGCTCCAGGCTCCGCTGGGACTGGCGGTCAAAATCTTCCCGGATGACCGCCTGCACCTGGGGCTCCCGCTCGTAGTAGGCCCGAAGGGAGAAGACCCCCATGCAGGGATACCGCTCCATCACCCCGCACTTGGCCTGGGCGCTCCGCCGGAGCATGACAAACAGGTCGTCCGTCTCCAGCACCCTGGCCTCCCGGAGGGCCTCAGAGGTGACCCGGACGCAGTGGTTCCAGAGATCGGTATACAGCTCCAGTTTGTTGTGAAAGTAGTGAAACAGCAGCGCCTTGGAGATCCCCGCCGCTCCGGCAATTTCCGACATGGGAGCCTTGGCATAGGCGTTTTCGGCAAATACCCGGTAGCCGGCGTTCAGGATGCGTCGCTGCTTCTCCTGCTCCATCTGCAAAAATTTCTCGTTCATCTTCTCCTCCGTTGACCGCACCGGTCGATAGCTCCATTGTAACGGCGTTGACCGATTTTGAGAAGAGGGCAGCGCGCTTTTTTCTCCCCTCCCCCGTTTGAAGCCGCTGGGGCTGGCATAGAATAAAGGGAATTCCAATTTCAGGAGGTGTCGGTCATGGGAGACTGTACCCTTTCCACCGCGTCCCAGGAGGCCATCGGCTACGCCCGGGAGATTGCCAGCCAGCTGGGTCACGGCTATGTGGGCTCGGAGCATCTGCTGCTGGCGCTGCTCCACTTCAACCAGGGGCAGGGAACGCCTCTGCTGCTGCAGCACGGTGTGCAGGAGGTGACCCTCCGCCGGACGATTATCGAGCTGGTGGGCACCGGCACCCGGGGCGCCGGGCCGGAGCTGGGCCTCACCCCCTGCTGCCGCCATGTCATCCAGATGGCTGCCGAGGAGAGCGGCCGGCTGCAAGCCAAGGAGGTCACCCCGGATCACCTGCTGCTGGGGCTGCTCCGGGAGCGGGAAGGCATGGCCCACCTGCTGCTGGGGCAGTCCGCCCTGGACTGTCCCCTGGTCTACCGGCAGCTGGTAGCCCTGCTGGGGGGCGAAGGGGGGCCGGGGGCCTCCTCCGCCAAGCGGCCGGGCCGGGAGAGCGAGACCCTCCGGGAGTCCAAGCTGCTGGATCAGTTTGGCCGGGATTTGACCCGGATGGCGGAGTGCGGGCGGCTGGATCCGGTCACGGGACGGGATCAGGAGATCGACCGGCTGATTCAGATTCTCTGCCGCCGGAGCAAGAACAACCCGGTGCTGCTGGGAGACCCGGGGGTGGGCAAGACCGCCATTGCCGAGGCCCTGGCTCAGCGGATCGCCCGGCATGAGGTGCCCTCCCCCCTGCTGGACAAACGGATTCTGTCGGTAGATCTCTCCTCCACGGTGGCGGGCACCAAGTACCGGGGGGAGTTTGAGGAGCGGGTCAAGCGGATTCTCCGGGAGGTACAGCGGCTGGGCAATGTGATTCTCTTCATCGACGAGCTGCACACCCTCATCGGGGCAGGCTCAGCCGAGGGCTCCATCGACGCCGCCGACATCCTCAAGCCCGCCCTCAGCCGGGGAGAGCTCCAGGTGATCGGGGCCACCACCCAGGAGGAGTACCGCAAGCACATCTGCAAGGACGCCGCCCTGGCCCGGCGGTTCCAGCCCATCCAGGTGGAGCCCCCGGATCGGGAGACTGCCCTGGCCATTCTCAACGCCCTCCGGCCCCGGTACGAGGCCCATCACCGGCTCACCATCTCCCAGGCCGCCCTGGAGGCGGCGGTGGACTATTCCATCCGCTATCTCCCGGACCGTTTTCTCCCGGACAAGGCCATCGACCTGATGGACGAGGCCGCCGCCCGGGTGCGCATCCGATTGGAGACCCCGACCAAGCAGCTCCGGGCGCTGGAGGAGAAGCTACAGACCATCCAGACCCAGCTGGAGGAGACCATCCGCAGCCAGGACTTCGAGCGGGCCGCCCTGCTCCGGGATGCGGAGCAGGATTTCCGCCAGCAGCTTCAGGCCGCCAAAGCCCGGCCCAAGCGGCTGCCGCCTCCCCAGGTGGAGCCGTCGGACATCGCCCAGGTGGTGGCCCGGTGGACGGGAGTTCCCCTGGAGAGCATCACCCAGGGAGAGGCCCATCGGCTGCTCCGCCTGGAGGAGCAGCTCCGCCGCCGGGTAGTGGGTCAGGAGGAGGCCATCCGGGCGGTCTCCGCCGCCATCCGCCGGAGCCGGGCGGGGCTTCAGGAGGACACCCGGCCCATCGGCTGCTTCCTCTTCGCCGGCTCCTCCGGGGTGGGCAAGACTGAGCTGTGCCGGGCACTGGCGGAGGCTCTCTTCGGGGATCAGTCCGCCCTGCTCCGGCTGGACATGAGCGAGTATATGGAGGCCCACTCGGTCTCCCGTCTCATCGGCTCGCCCCCCGGCTATGTGGGCCACGAGGAGGGGGGACGGCTCACCGAGGCGGTGCGCCAGCGGCCCTACCGGGTCATTCTGTTGGATGAGCTGGAAAAGGCCCACCCCGACGTGTGGAACCTGCTGCTGCAGATCATGGAGGAG
>CAMELY010000097.1 GCA_945926565.1 uncultured Clostridia bacterium
GCCGGTGCAGGCGGCGGTGTAGATCTTGCCGTCGATCTTGAACATGATGTTCATGGAACCGACTTCCTCGACGTACTTCTTCTCCACGCCGTCCAGCCACAGGACCTGGGCGAAGCCCTGCTCCTCGGCCATCTCGCCGGCCTTGATGGAGGCGGCGTAGTTGCCGCCGCACTTGGTGAAGCCGGTCAGGCCGGGTGCCGCGCGGATATACTCGTCTTCCACATAGATGCGGACGGGGTTGATGCCCTCGGCATAGTAGGCGCCGGAGGGGGCGGCGATGATGCAGAAGATATAGTGCTTGGAGGCGTGGACGCCCAGGCCCACGTCGTTGGCGAAGATGAAGGGACGAATGTAGAGAGAGGAGCCGTCCAGATGGGGCACCCAGTCCTTGTCCACTTCCACCAGGGTCTTAACGGCCTGGACAAAGTCCTCCACCGGGATGTTGGGGATGCACAGACGGTCGCAGGAGTCGTTGCTCCGGCGGGCGTTGCAGTCGGGCCGGAAGAGCTGAATCTGGTTGTCGGCGGTGCGGTAGGCCTTCATGCCCTCAAAGATCTCCTGGGCGTAGTGGAAAACCACCGTGGCGGGATCCAGCACGAAGGGCTGATAGGGGATGATGCGGGGATCATGCCAGCCCTGGCCCTCGGTGTAGTCCATCACAAACATGTGATCGGTAAACTTTTTGGCAAAGCCCAGCTTGCTCTCGTCGGTGGGCTTCTCCTTGGGGTGCTTGGTCAATTCAATACGGATATCCATTCTGACTGCCTCCTAATATCTATCCATGGCAGAGCGGAAAGCGAGCTGCACAGCTCCGGGCGCTCTACCTACTGTAAACGAACGAGTTTATTATAACAGCGGCATTTCACCGATGCAAGCCGCTAAAGTGCCAATTCTTGAATTTTTTTCAAATTCTGGGGGAAAAGGGGAATCGTTCACAATTTCGTGGTTGTTTTTTTGCCTGCATCCAGAGATAATAGTGACATATCATTTAGCATTGACAGGATAAAGGAGCTGTATTCCATGAAGAAGCTGCTGTTTGTTTACAATCCCCACGCCGGAAAGGCCCGGATTACCGCCCAACTGGGCAAGGTTGTGGAGGTCTTTCAGGCTCAGGGCTATCTCACCACCCTCTACGCCACCCAGGGCAAGGGGGACGGGGTCTGGGCGGCGGCCGCCCTGGGGGCAGATTTTGACCATATCGTCTGCTGCGGCGGCGACGGCACCCTCAGCGAGGTGGTCACCGGCATGCGCAGCCTGAGCCGCCCGCCCCGGCTGGGCTATATCCCCGCCGGCACCACCAACGACTTCTCCAAGACCCTGGAGCTGCCCCTGGACGATATGGTTGCGGCTGCCGAGCTTGCGGTGGCGGGCCATCCCCAGCCCTGTGACGTGGGCCTGGTCAACGGGGAGCACCTGTTTTCCTATGTGGCGGCCTTCGGCGTCTTCACCGAGACCTCCTATGCCACCCCCCAGCCCATGAAAAATCTGCTGGGCCACACCGCCTACATCCTGGAGGGCATCCGGAGCCTGGCCAATCTCAAGACCTATCACCTGCGGGTGATCTGGGACGGAGGCATGCTGGAGGACGACTTTATCTACGGCATGGTGAGCAATTCCATCTCGGTGGGCGGCTTCAAGGGCCTGGGGGGTCAGAAGGTGGTGCTGGACGACGGTCTGTTTGAGGTGCTGCTGGTGCGGGCCCCCAAGAGTCTGATGGATCTGAATCAGGTGGCCGCAGCCCTGATGAGCCGTCAGCCCAATGAGAACTTTATCGCCCTCCAGAGCAGCCAAATCCGCTTTGAGAGCCAGCAGCCGGTGAGCTGGACGCTGGACGGAGAGTTCGGCGGCGCCCACCAGATGCTGACCATCGAGAACCTGCCCGGGGCGGTGACCATCCTCAGCGGCGCTCAGCCCCGGGAGGAGCAGGAGACGCAGGAGCCTATCGCCTGAGGGATATCTGCACCAAAAGGTTCCGGGACAACTGAAAAACGGCCGGTTGGAGGGAGATTTTGCCCGGATCAGCGTCCGGGCAAAGCTGCCTGCCACTTTTTTGAAAATATTTTTTGGTAAAAATGCAGACAAAACATTGTCAAGCGGCTGGAAATACGGTATAATGCCCAATAGTTGGACGAAACAGGCCGGAGGCGGCTTGTGAATATTGTCAGGAAAGGAACGTCACCATGAGCTTTACCGCGAAACAAATCCGTAACGTCTGCCTGCTGGGCCACTCCGGCAGCGGCAAGACCACCCTGGTGGAGAATATGCTGTATCATACCGGCGCCATTGCCCGCATGGGCAAGACCGTCGATGGAAATACCGTATCTGACTACGATCCCGAGGAGATCAAGCGGCAGATTTCCATCTCTGCCTCCATTATCCCCATCAAGTATAAGGACCATCTGCTCAACATCATCGACTGCCCGGGCAACTTTGACTTCAGCGGTGAGGTGGCAGAGGCCCTGTCCGTGGCTGACGCCGTGGTCATCGTCCTGCCTGCCAAGGGCAAGGTCTCCGTGGGCGCCGAGCGGGCCTGGAAGATGGCCCGGGCCAAGAATCTGCCCACCCTGTTCTACATCTCCAAGGTGGACGAGGAGAACAGCGACTACAACGCCGTGGTGGAGGAGCTGAAGGAGAAGTTCGGCAACCAGGTGACCCCCATCGTCTCCCCCCTGTGGGACAGCAGCAAGAAGGTCATCGGCGTGCTGGACGTGCTGGACAAGTGCGCCTACGGCATTCTGGGCGACGGCAAGAGCCATAAGATCGACATTCCCGCCGAGAAGGCCGACTTCGTGGAGGAGTCCTATGCCGCTCTGATGGAGAACGTGGCCGAGTACAGCGAGGAGTACATGGAGCTGTTCTTTGAGGGCCACGAGTTCACCCCCGAGGAAGTGGCCCAGGGCCTGCTGGCCGGCATCAAGGACGCCAGCATCACTCCGGTCTACGGCGGCAGCGCCTTCACCGGCATGGGCACCGAGGCCCTGATGCACGGCCTGATCACCATGGGCCCCTATCCCATGAACACCGACCCCATGACCGGTGTCAACGCCGACGGCGACCCCATCGAGGTGGCGGTCTCCCGGGAGGGCGACACGGTGGCTTATGTCTTCAAGACGGTCTCCGACCAGTACGGCAAATACTCCTATGTCAAGGTGCTCCGGGGCAAGCTGACCCCCGACATGACCTTGGTCAACGGCACCACCGGCCAGAGCGAGAAGATCGGCCGCCTGTACGCCATGTGCGGCAAGAAGGCCTCTGAGCTCAAGGAGCTCAACGCCGGCGACATCGGCGCCATCGCCAAGATGGACCGCCTCAAGACCGGCGACACCCTGTCCGCCGGCGCCATCAAGCTGGATCCCATCCCCTTTGCCGAGCCGGTCTTCTCCAAGGCCATCGCTCCGGCCAAGCGGGGCCAGGACGACAAGGTGGGCATGGGCCTCAACCGCCTCAACGAGGAGGATCCCAGCTTCAACGTGGTCAACAACGCCGAGACCCATCAGCTGGTCATCAACGCTGCCGGCGACATCCAGATTGACGTGCTGGTGTCCAAGCTCAAGAGCCGCTTCGGCGTGGAAGTGGTGCTCTCTGAGCCCCGTGTGCCCTATCGTGAGAAGATCCGCAAGACGGTCTCCAAGCAGGGCAAGTTCAAGAAGCAGACCGGCGGCAGCGGCCAGTACGGCGACGTCTGGGTCCGCTTTGAGCCCTGCGACAGCGAAGAGATGGTCTTCGCCGAGGAGGTATTCGGCGGCAGCGTGCCCCGCAACTACTTCCCCGCCGTCGAGAAGGGCCTCCGGGAGGCCTGCAACCACGGCGTGCTGGCAGGCTATCCTGTGGTCAACCTGAAGGCTGTCCTCTATGATGGCTCCTACCATCCGGTGGACTCCTCCGAAATCGCCTTCAAGACCGCCGCTCAGCTGGCCTACAAGGCCGCTCTGCCCGAGGCCAGTCCCGTCCTCATGGAGCCGGTGGGCGAGCTGAAGGTCACCATCCCCGACAGCTACATGGGCGACGTCATCGGCGATCTGAACAAGCGCCGGGGCCGCGTGATGGGCATGAACCCCACCAGCGACGGCGACCAGGTCATCGAGGCCGAGGTGCCCATGGCCGAGATGGGCTCCTATGCCATCGATCTCCGGGCCATGACCCAGAGCCGCGGTACCTTCACCTTCCACTTTGTCCGCTATGAGGACTGCCCCCCCATGGCCCAGCAGAAGGCCATCGAGGCGGCCAAGGCCCTCCAGGAGTAATTTTCGTTCACATACAGCGGCCCGCCGGTCTCCCGGCGGGCCATTGTGCGTTCAAAAGCGGTGGGGGCGGCCCTGTGTGGCCGCTCTTGTTGCGCCATTTGGGCTTTTGTGGGAAAGAATGAGCCTTAAGAGGGAAAACTTGTTCGATTTTTCCCTTGCATTTTTGAAAAAATGGGATAAAATAAAATACAATGCGAATTTTTTGAATCGAGGGATAGGAATTATGACAACCATTGATATTATTTCCGGCTTCCTGGGCGCGGGCAAGACCACGCTGATCAAAAAGCTGATCCGGGAGTCCTTCCAGGGCCAGAAGCTGGTGCTGATTGAGAACGAGTTCGGCGAGATCGGCATTGACGGCGGCTTTATGAAGGACGCCGGCATTCAGGTCACCGAGATGAACTCCGGCTGCATCTGCTGCTCTCTGGTGGGCGACTTCGGCGTGGCCCTGAAGCAGGTGCTGGAGACCTACGCGCCCGACCGCATCATCATCGAGCCCTCCGGCGTGGGCAAGCTGTCCGACGTGGCCAAGGCTGTCGGCCGGGTGGCGGAGGACTCCGACCTCCAGCTGGGCAGCGCCATCACGGTGGTCAACGCAAAGAAGTGCAAGATGTATATGAAGAACTTCGGCGAGTTCTTTGACGATCAGGTGCAGCACGCCGGCACCATCATCCTCAGCCGCACCGGCGACATGAAGGAGGACAAGCTGGAGGAG
The DNA here is from genome assembly GCA_945926565.1 of uncultured Clostridia bacterium. Taxonomy (GTDB): domain Bacteria; phylum Bacillota; class Clostridia; order Oscillospirales; family Oscillospiraceae; genus Onthomonas. Next base: position 4,960 of record CAMELY010000097.1, read on the forward strand.
GCGGTGAACCTGCTCCGGGCCCAGAACGGGGAGGCGGTCATCATCACCACCGACTGGAGCCAGATTACCGGCGACCAGATCCTCTCCGCCATGAAGCTGCACTCGCTGACCGAGGAGCTGCTGGCCCAGGCCAAGGCTGCCCGGGAGGAAGAGGAGGACGTCTGCCCGGTCTGCGGCCATCATCATGACGATGAGGACGAGTGCGGCCATGAGCACCACCACCATCACGACCATGATGAGGACGAGGAGCACGAGCACCACCACCATCACGACCACGATGAGGATGAGGAGCACGAGCACCACCATCATCACGACCATGATGAGGACGAGGAGCACGAGCATCACCACCATCACGACCATGATGAGGATGAGGAGCACGAGCATCATCACCATCACGATCATGACGGCTGCTGCGGCCATGACCACCACCATCATCACCACCATGCCGACGAGGTGTTCACCTCCTGGGGCATGGAGACGCCCAAGAAGTTCACCCAGGCGGAGATCCGCACCGCCCTGGAGGCCCTGGACACCGGCGA
>CAMELY010000098.1 GCA_945926565.1 uncultured Clostridia bacterium
GCGCGCTCCTTCCGTCACGGCTTCGCCGTGCCACCTCCCTCAAAGAGGGAGGCTTTGGCCGTTGCGTCTTCCAGTCCTTCCCTTTCACTCCGACTTCTGTACCTGCACCTGGGCCTCAAAACACTTTTTGCCGTCGGGGAGCACCGCCTGCATCTCATAGCTGTCCGGGCCAGTGACCCGTCCCCGGAGGGTCAGCTCGTCCCCCAGCCGGGCCTCATGGTCAAAGGACATCTGCAGCTCCTCCACCACGCTGCCCTGGAAGGGCTCCGGCGCGTAATCGGAGAGGATGTCTGCATAGAACGGGTTGCCCATATGGCCGTTGCAGTCGATCTGAGAGGGACGCACCCGATGCCTGGCCAGCTCGGGCAGCTGGGGCAGATGGAGCCGCCGCAGCTCCGGCGCCACCGGGGTAGGGTTGGGCTGCATGGTATAGACACACTGGCTGGGCCGGAGAATGCTCCGCTCCACCGGGTCCACCAGAATCCAGGCGGAGGTGGACTGGGCCAGCACCTGTCCGTCCTCCCCCTCCAGGGAGAAATTGCGGATAAATTGGGGGCCCTTGACCCCGAACTCCCAGGTGGTAAACCGGCAGCTCTGGGCATAGGTCACCGGCGCCATCCGCCGAAAGGCCAGCCGGGAGAGGAGAAAGACCTGCCGTTTCTCCTGCATCTCCGGCCAGGTGATGCCCCGGCTCTCCAGATGAAGGTTTCCTAACTCCACGCTCCACTCCAGATAGGCCCGGAGGGTCAGGTTCTGGCTGCTGTCGCAGTTATAAAAGTTAATCCGCTGGGGGATCGTCTGTTTGTATTCCATTCTGTCACCTGCCTTCACGCATTTCTTCTATCTTATCACTTCCGTCAAGGGGATGGGTAGGACAGATTTCCCAATTTGCACCATTTTAAAGCATCTTTTTCCATTGTACCCATCATTTTCTCTTTACAGCGCCCGGATTCCTCCATATAATAAAATTACTATCTGAAAGGAGGTCTCTCCCCTATGAAAGAACGCATTAAAAAGCTGCCGCACCGGTTCTCTGTGGTGCTGGAGTTTGTAATCGCCGGTCTTCTGTGCATCGGCACCCTGAATTTCACAGTTCGCCTGGCAGGCAGTATTCTCCACATCAAGGGCTTCGTCCCCTACAACAGCTTTGAATCTCTGCTCAGCGCCGCCTTCACTCTGGTCATCGGCGTGGAGATCATCCGCATGATGTGCGAGCATTCCTCGGAAATTGTGTTTGAAGTACTTACCTTTGCCATCGCCCGGCAGATCGTCATTGACCACACCCACGCCATCGATAACCTCTATGGCATGGCGGCCATCGCCCTGATCTTTGTCATCCGGAAGTACCTCATGCCCGGCACCTCGGACATGCTGGGCCGGGTGTTCCGCAAGTCCAAAGTGTCCAAGGCTTCAAAAGCGCCCAAGGAGGCGCCCCCCAAGGCCCCCAAGCCGGAAGCGGTTCAGTCCTCCGAACCGGAGGTCAAAGCCTAACATTCTTTCAGCGCAAACCCCCTGCCGCAAATTCACGGCAGGGGGATTTTTTCTGCCTGTCCAACCAGGTCAGCGCTGCTGGCCCGCCAGCCGGAGGCTTACTTCCTGCTTGACCAGCTCCACCTCTTCCCGGAAGCCCTTGGCGGAGACCCGGATGCAGCCGTGGCCCAGGACGATGATCTGCTCCAGATTGTCCGACGAGGCCACCCGCACCTGATAGCGCTTGCCCAGGGTATAGGAGGCCTGCTCAATGTACTGATCCGCTGTCTCCGCCTCCTGGGTGTAGACCACATGGATGTTGTGATACCGCTCCACCCGGCGCTGACCGCCCTTGACCCGGTAGGCGTCAAAGACCAGGATCACATGCTGGCCGGTATAGCTCTGGTAGCTGCACAGCTCGTTCATCAGCGCCTGCCGGGCCCGATCCATGCTGTTTTGCGCTAGAGCGTTCAGATCCTCCCAGGCAAAGATAATATTGTAGCCGTCCACCAGCAGATATTTCTCCATCGGCCCCTGGTCCCGGATGGTCACCTTGTCCGCCAAGACCGCCTCCTTCCGGGGCGGGTCAAAGGCCCGGCGCTGCTTTACCGGCCCATAGGTGCGCTCAAAGATGGCCTGAAGCTCCTTGTCCTCCGCCGCCGAGGCGGCGTAGGAGGGCCGTGGCCTGGGCGGCTCCGGAGCCCGCTCCGGCTGCCGGGAGAGAAGAGGGGTCTCAAGGTGCTGATACTGCCGCACCTGATCCCACTTTACCACAAACCCGGCTCCGTGGCCGCAAAAGACCGAGTCGGGAGTATTCTCCACGTCCTCCTCCCGGTGATAGTCCAGGGCGGCCACAACCTCCTCCGTGTTGTGGCAGGGGAAATAGCCCTTGACCCGGAGGCTCAGCCGCCCCCGGCCCTTGGTATAGGCCAGCACCTCGGTGCCGTAGTCTCCCAGTGTGGCCACCGGGGCTGTACCGGTGAGCACCGCCCGGTCTCCCTCCAGCTCCGGCGGGTCAAAGCTGCCGCTGCGCTGCTGGAGGTCGCTCATGGCCCGGCCCACGCAGGCGGCAGGCAGCTCCAGCCGCACCTCGTACCAGGGCTCCAGCAGAATGCTCTCCGCCTGGAACAGGGCCTGCCGCACCGCCCGGTAGGTGGCCTGGCGGAAGTCGCCTCCCTCGGTATGTTTGAGGTGGGCCTTGCCTGTGAGCAGGGTGATCTTTACGTCGGTGATGGGAGAGCCGGTGAGCACCCCCACATGGGCCTTCTCCCCCAGGTGGGTGAGAATCAGCCGCTGCCAGTTCAGATCCAGCTGATCCAGGCTGCAAGCGCTGTCCAAGACGATGCCGCTGCCCCGCTCCCCCGGCTCCAGCAGCAAATGTACCTCCGCGTAGTGGCGCAGCGGCTCAAAGTGGCCTACGCCCACCACTGGGGCAGCGATGGTCTCCCGGTAGACGATATTTCCCGGGCCGAAGGAGAGCTCCAGTCCGAATTGCTCCCGCAGCCGTTTGGTGAGCACCTCCACCTGCACCGGCCCCATCAGCTGGACATGGAGCTCCCGGAGCTGCTCGTTCCACAGCACCTGGAGCTGGGGATCCTCCTCCTCCAGCTGCCGGAGGGCCTGGAGGGCGGTGTGTGCCTCCACCCCCTCGGGCAGCAGCACCTGATAGGTGAGCACCGGCACCAGCTCGGGACTCTCTCCCATGCTCTCTGCCCCCAGGCCCTGGCCGGGCCGGGTCTGGGTGAGGCCGGTGACAGCGCAGACACAGCCCGCCTCCGCCACATCTAACGGGCGGAATTTCGCCCCGGAGTACAGCCGGAGCTGATCCGCCTTTTCTGTCCAGGTCTCCCCGCCCCGGCTGCCGGTGAGGGTGGTCTTGGTCTTGAGGCAGCCGCCGGTGATCTTCATCCAGGTGAGCCGGGCGCCCTGGCTGTCCCGGGAGATCTTGAACACCCGGGCGCCGAAGTCCTTCCCATAGGTAGGAACCGGGCCGTATTGCTCCAGGCCCTCCAGCAGCGCGTCCACCCCCTCCAACTTGAGGGCGGAGCCGAAATAGCAGGGGAACAGCCGCCGCTCCCCCACCGCCCGGCTGACCGCCTCCCGGGAGAGGCTGCCGGTCTCCAGATACTGCTCCAGCAGCTCCTCGCCGGCCATGGCAGCCTCCTCTCCCAGGGGCTGGGTAAAGTCCACACAGCCCTCCCCCAGCCGGGCGCGGAGCTGGGCCAGCAGGGCCTCCTGGTCGGTTCCCGGCTGATCCATCTTGTTGACAAAGAGGAACACCGGGATCCGGTGCCGCTCCAACAGATGCCACAGGGTCTCGGTGTGTCCCTGGACGCCGTCGGCGCCGCTGATCACCAGCACGGCGCAGTCCAGCACCTGCAGCGTCCGCTCGGTCTCGGCGGAGAAGTCCACGTGGCCCGGGGTATCCAGCAGGGTGACCTGAGTCTCCCCCAGGGGAAAGACCGCCTGCTTGGAGAAGATGGTGATCCCCCGCTCCCGCTCCTGGGCGTCGGTGTCCAGGAAGGCGTCCTGGTGATCCACCCTGCCCAGCCGCTTGAGGCAGCCGGTACGATAGAGAATCGCCTCGGAGAGGGTGGTCTTGCCCGCGTCCACATGGGCCAGTATTCCGATGGTCAGTTGTCTCATGGTGTTCCCGCCTGTCTGTCTTTGTTTGGGTACAGTATACCATGGTTGGAAGGGTTTTGCACCCTTGGGACAGGGCAAAAAGGGAGGCCGCTGTCTCCAGCGGCCCCGCAATCGTCAGTTCTCATTTTGCAGAATGGTCTCGTAGCCGTCCCCTGTCCGGCGGTAGACCCCCTCCACATCCCGGTCCAGCACCTCCAGGAGTGGGCTCTCTCCCTCGTAAAAGACGCAGGTGCCACAGGAGGAGCTGAGGGCCCGGGGCACCGGGGCCAGCCGGGCAGTCACCCCCTGCCCGCTCAGGCTCCGCTGTGAGCGGAGGGCGGCAAGGTGGGTGTAGAAGGTGGCCACATAGCTCATTTGCTCAGCTCCAGCTTGTAGTCTCCCTCATAGTCGGAGACCTTCACCTGATAGCCGCTGTTTTTCGCGAACCGGGTGACGTTTTCCACCGAACACTGGTTGTCCACCAGCACCTCCAGCTTGTCGGGCTGGCCGTTCTGCACAGCCTTGCGCACCATGACCACCGGCATGGGGCAGGAATATCCACGGGCATCTACCATGATTTCACACCTCAACTTTTTCCAGATTTGCGAAGGAGATCGCAGCCAGCACCACAAAGCCCAGCGCCATGGTGACCGCCACCGGGCCGGCGCCGATGCCGTCGCCGGAGGAGGCCAGGCCGAAGTTGTGGGAAATGGCCGCACCTACCAAAAAGCCCATGACGGTGACGGCGGAGTCGGTGTTGCCCTCTCCCGCCAGAATCAGCTGGCGCAGGGGGCAGCCGCCCAGCAGGACAGAGCCCCAGCCCACCATGGCCATGCCCAGCAGGTTCCACAGGCCGTCAGTGTGGGCAATGGGCTGATCGGCGAAGGAGAAGTGGACGCCGTTGCCGGTGATCAGATTGCCCACCAGCACCGCCACGAAGATGGCCACAAAGGCGGAGATCAGCCGGAAGTCCCGGAACATGACCGCGTCCCGGATGCCGCCCACCATGCACAGCCGGGAGCGCTGGGCCAGGCCACCCACAACCAGGGCCACCACCAGGGAGATGGCGATGGGGGCCGCCATGGAGCCGGGGCCCTTGGCGCTGAACTGGATGAAGGAGGGGGCCGCAATCAGCAGCACCAGCAGCAGCACCATGATGCCGGGGAGAATCAGGCCCTCAGTAGTGGACTGACGATAGGCCCGCTTGAGGCTGAAGCCCCGGTTGAGAAACTGAATACCGACGAGAATACCCAGCACAAAGCCCACCAGGCCCACCAGGGCATTCAGATCGCCGCCGCCCAGCCGGATCACCATCCGCAGAGGACAGCCCAGGAAGACCAGTGCGCCGATCATCACAAAGACGCCCAGCAAAAAGCGGAGCATGGGAGAAGAGCC
>CAMELY010000099.1 GCA_945926565.1 uncultured Clostridia bacterium
GAGCGCCACCTTGCCAAGGTGGAGGTAGCGAGTTCGAGCCTCGTCTTCCGCTCCAGTTTTAAGGATACCTGATCGTTGTCAGGTATCCTTCTTTTTTATTCTTCGCACAAGAACGCGCTGCCTCCACCTAAAATCCGGCGGTCAGCCGGATTTTTGCAATCCGAGGTGCCCGGATTCCGGCAAAGCACCGCTTTGCCGGAGCAGGGTTGCGGGTTCGAGCCTCGTCTTCCGCTCCAGTTTTAAGGATACCTGATCGTTTTCAGGTATCCTTCTTTTTTGTTCTTCGCACGCGAACTCGCTGCGGCTTTCGGACGGGCGGGCACAGAGACCCGCCCCTACAACAGATATCGGCCGTGCGTCATAAGGGCGGCCCTGTGTTGCCACCCACACCACAATGGGACGTCTTTCGCAAAACGGCAGGCGCACAAGGTGCGCCCCTACGGGGATGGCAGGCCGTAGGGCGGGGGCTTGCCCCCGCCGATGATCCCGCGGAGAACGGAACGCACTCCATAAAAGCAGCCCCCGAGCACATCGCTCAGGGGCTGTTCTTCTCTTTTGGAGTACCGTTTTGCGCTCAGCAGGGCAGCAGGGCCGCCTCCACCTGCCGGTTCCAGCGGCAGCTCAGGCCCAGATAGTCCAGCAGCGCCACCACATTGTCCATCATGTCCACCAGCCAGGCCTCCCGGCACCGGGGCAGGTGCCGCCCTGCCGGCCACATATGGGAGAGGATGATGTTCTCCTCCTTGGGGGACAGATAGGTGAGCCTGGCCGCGTTCTCCGCCGCCATCTCCGGGTGGTGGATGCACAGGCTCCAGCTGTTGTCGCACTCCTGCCAGAACAGGTCGTGGAGCAGTCCCGCCCGGGCCACAGCCCGACTGTCCCAATTCCACTTCCGGGCCAGCACAAAGGATAAGTAGGCCACCAGAAGGGCGTGGTCATACCGGCTGGTACGGCGGTGATGGACAAACTGCCGCAGACGGCGAACAGGGGCCTGCACGGTCAGGTCACCGACGCTGTAGGCGAACGCCTTCCGGTTCTCCAGAGAAAACAAGTGCATGGGAACCACCTCCAAAACAGCTCTGTCAGCCGGGGCTCTGACACGGATCCTCCGGCTTTGCCATTTTATTGTAGCACAGCAGAGCGTAATTGTCATGCGGCAATGTCTGGAGATTTCTTTAAGATTTTGTAAAATGTTTCTAACATTGAGTACCCGGGTCGAATTGTCCGGAAAGCCGGGGTTTTTCCCCGCCGCCGCACCAAATCCCCTGCTCCGGTATAGGATGGGGAGAGCGAGCCATTCTAACCAGGCGGCCCTCCGGGACGGAGGCGTCCGTTTCGACATTATCCTTGTTTTTTCGTCAACAAATTGCTATACTGGACAGGAAATGTGGGCTGTTCTTTTTTCCATCCTATGCCCCATGGGAGGCAAGTATGAGCGAGCTGTATCTGCCCGTCGACATCTCTTTTGACGGTTTCCCGGAACCCATTCTTCTGCTGCAGGGCGGCGTTGTCTGCTATCGAAACCCGGCGGCCGAGGCTCAGCTGCCGGGGCTGGTTTGCGGCGGGCCGGCGCCGGAGCCTCTGATCGGTCTGCCCGAAAACGGCAGCGCCCTGCTCTGCTGGGGGGAGGCCCAGTGGCAGGCGGCCTGCTGGCCCTGGGAAGGCCGCACCCTGGTGCGCCTGACCCACTGCACCGAGGCGGAGATTCTCCCCAACCACCGCATCCCCGTCCTGACCCAGAAGCTGCGAGGACCTCTGGCCTCTCTGCGCTCGGCGGAGGAGCTGCTGGAGGAACTGCTCACGCCGGAGCAGCGTTCGGACGGTGACCGGTATCTGGCTAGGGCGAACAAGGCCCAGCTGCGGCTGCTGCGGATGATCCGCAGTCTGGAGCTGGCCTCTCTGGCTCCCGGTGAGGAACCCTATGATTTTCACCCGGAGACGCTGGATCTCAAGGGGCTGCTCCATGAGGCCTACCGGCAGACGGTGGACCTGGCGGAGGCGGCTGGCTGCTCTCTCCGGCTGCAGGAGATCCCCGGCAACTTTTTCGTGCGGTGTGACGATGAGCTGATGCTCACCCAGATCTATCACCTGGTCAGCAACGCCATCCGGGCCTCCGGCCCTGCCGGAGGGGAGATTCTGCTCCGGCTGGAGCGCACCCGGCAGTCCGCCCTGGTGTCTGTGGAGGACAACGGCCCCGGGCTGACCCCCCTGGAGCTGACCCAGCTCTTCGATCCCACTCAGGGCGGAGACACCCTCCGGACGGTCGGGGCGGGGCTGGGCCTGGGCATCACCGTCTGCCGGCGGATTGCCCAGCTCCACGGAGGCTCCGTTCTTTTCACCAACCGGAAGACCCAGGGGGTCCGGGCCACCATCTCCATTCCGCTGTGCCTGCCCTCCGGCGCTCTGGAGCTGCGCACCGCCCGATGGGCGGACTCCTCCAATGGCTTCCCCCTGGTGCTGCGGGAGCTGAGCGACGTGCTGCCGGAGCGGTGCTTCCTGCCGGAGGACGTGTGACAAGTTTTTACCGGTAAGCAAAACGGCCGCGGCGATTGCCGCGGCCATCTTTTGCCCGTTTTACGCTTCAAAGGCCTCCAGTGTCCGGAGAAACAGCCGGTTCAGCGGCTCCCAGGGCTTGGCTGGCTGCTCTGTCACGCCTCTTCCTCCTCTGCCTGCTCAAAATCAGCCAGTGTAATGGCCATCAGATCCTCCCGGCTGGGATTTTCCAATTGTGCCACCCGGTCGGACTGGATGGCCACCAGTTTTTCAAACAGGTTGCGCACGTCCCGGGCGTTGCCGAAGTTGGCGTCCCGGTTCTCGTAGAGCTGGTCAAAGAAGGCGGGGAGCTTTTCACTCAGCTCCGGCTGAATGGTATAGCCGTTTTTCTGGCAGATGCCCCGGAAGATCTGATCCAGCTCCTTGCCCTCGTAGTCGTCAAAGTAAAGATACTTGTTAAACCGGCTCTCCAGTCCGGGGTTGGAGTGGATGAACTTCATCATCAGATTGGAGTAGCCCGCCACAATGACCACCAGCTCCTTCCGATGATCCTCCATGGCCTTCAGGATCGTGTCGATGGCCTCCTGACCGAAGTCGTTGGTGCCGGGCTGGCTGGCCAATGCATAGGCCTCGTCAATGAACAGCACGCCGCCCAAAGCGGACTGGATCACCTTCTGGGTCTGGAGGGCAGTCTGACCCACATAGCCCGCCACCAGGCCGGAGCGGTCCACCTCCACCAGCTGGCCCTTGGGCAGCACGCCGATGGCCCGGTAAATCCCCGCCAGCAGCCGGGCGACGGTGGTCTTGCCGGTGCCGGGGTTTCCCATAAACACCAGGTGCAGGCTCATGGCCGGGGTGGGCAGGCCCTGCTCCTCCCGGAGCTTGCGGATTTTCACCAGATTGACCAGGCTGCGCACATCCTTCTTCACCTTTTCCAGGCCATAGAGGCTGTCCAGCTCGGCCATCAGCTCCTCCAGGGTGGGCTGAGGGGGCTCCGGCTCCTTCTCCTCCTCCGGCTGGGCCTGGGCCTCTGTCTGAGCGGCGGCAGAGCCCCGGCCCTCCTGTTCCTCCGTCCGGCGGGCAGCCGGGGGCGTCTTTCCGGAGGCCTTTCGCAGGGTGTTGATACAGTGCTGAATATAGTCGGTGACGGCGGCGCTCACCGAGTCCTCCGCCGTGGCGAAGAGCAGCAGCAGCAGGGAGCACAGCTCGCAGAACTGATCGGCCCGGTTCCGGCCGGTGCCCCGGTCGGCGGCGGCCAGCTGGGCAAAAAAACCGGGGGGCGCAAAGTCCGGGGCGCTGGCCACGCCGGCGCACAGCTCCAGATAGAGCACCTGGGCGGGCCGGTTGGCGCCGGAGCAGATGGCATTGTAGGCGGCCACATGGTTTTCCGTAACCCCGCTTCCCCGGGCCCACACTCCCAGGGCACAGCGGCGGAAATAGGCGTCCGCCTCCTGTTCAAAATTCAACCGCAGGCTGCCGTCGGCCAGCTGCCGGCGGTAGGCCGCGATGGCCGCCCGGTACTTTTTCCCGATGACGGCCCCGTCTGTTCTGCCCTGTGCCATGGTATGCGCTCCTCTCGGCCCCGTCCGGGGCGAATTTTCCGGTACCATTATAAAATAAAGGCATAGGCCCGGTCAAGGAAAAGGGAATGCTCTCTTTCCGAATTGTTGGAATCGGAATTGGGATTGTAATTTGCGCCGGTTCCTGTTAAGATAGTAGCATCGTCTGGACATTCCCCGGAGGGAATTGCTCCGGGTTGCCAAAGAAAGGACATGATGAAGATGCAGAAGAAATTTACCGCTCTGCTGCTGGCCCTGGCCATGCTGCTGAGCCTGCTCACCGGCTGCGGCAGCGCCGACGCCCCCGCCGCCGAGAACGACACCCCCGATTCCTCCGCCGCAGAGACTGAGGACACCGCCGACAGCGAGGATACCGCCGACGCCACTCTCACCGAGGTGCCCCCCGAGGCCAAGGAAGATCCCGTTGCCTACATCACCGACGGGGCCTTTGCCTCCGGTGACACGATTATGACGGTCAACGGCGTGGAGGTGTCTGCGGACACCTTTGTCTACTGGCTGGCCTATCAGTACACCTATGCCTCCTATATCTACGCCCAGTACGGCAGCGCCCTGGATCTGACCCAGACGGTGGACGAGAACGGCACTACCATCGCCCAGTCTCTGGGGGATCAGGCCGAGGCAGTTGCAACCATGAACGCCGTGCTGCGGGCCAGAGCCGAGGAGGCCGGTCTCTCCCTCACCGAGGAGCAGCAGTCCGGCATGGCCGATCTGGCAGAGAACTACGACGAGAACACCCTGCTCTTCTACGCCACTACCCTCCCCACCCTGCAGCAGGCCTATTCCGACTCCTGCCTGGCCTCTGACCTGCAGGAGCACCTCTTTGGCGAGGGAGGCGAGATGGCTCCCACTGAGCAGACCCTGGCCGACTTTGCCGAGGAGCAGGGCACCTATACCTGCCGCTATATCCTGCTGGACACCAACAGCCTGGACGAGGACGACGAGGACGGCCGGGAGGAGCAGCGCCTGCTGGCCGAGCAGCTCTACACCCAGCTTCAGGAGTGCAGCCCCGAGGAGCTGGAGGAGAAGTTCACCGAGCTCCAGAAGGAGTACAACACCGCCGACGGCAACACCGACCGCTACACCTTTGACGCCAACGACTCCCTGGTCTCCGGCTTCCGGGAGAAGGTCGCCGAGCTGAAGCCCGGCGAGCTGGGCATGACCGAGGAGACCGACTACGGCTACTTCGTTCTGCTCCGGCTGGACACCGAGCTGGAGGCCCTCAGCGAGGACTACGCCGCCGCCACCTATGACAGCCTGATCTCCCAGTGGATGGACGAGGCCCAGATCGAGACCACCGAGGCTCTGGACAATCTGGACATCGCCGCCTGCTATGACCGGCTGGTGGCCCTCCAGGACGCTCTCTCCGCTCAGCTGGCCGCCGAGGCCGAGGCTGAGGA
>CAMELY010000100.1 GCA_945926565.1 uncultured Clostridia bacterium
TACAACCCGGTGGGCATGGTGGACGCCTGGGAGGGAACCATGTTCCCGGAGGACTTTGAGGGCAATCCCTTCCCGGAGGATGTGGACGTCAGCCACAGCGGCTATGTCTACTACATCATGGAATACGCAAACTACAACACCGATCATCCGGTGGATGAGGCCGAGTATCAGGCCTGGCGGGAGGGCTGGCTCCAGGGTGCCGGTGAGCTGACAGTTCCCTACCAGGATCTGACCGAGGAAAACATCTCCAACCTGACCTGAAAACGCGCCGAGGCCCCGGACGGAAATCGTCCGGGGCCTCGCTTTGTTATCAATCAATAGGAGCTGATGGGAATGGAGCCATCGTCCTCGCCTTTTTCAATGGCGCGGATGGTGAGGGGGTAACTGTACTGCTCGTTGACCTGCACCGTCACCGTCTCCCCCACCCGGTGACCCAGCAGAGCCTTGCCCGCCGGGGAGACGTTGCTGATCCGGTTCTGCAGGGCGTCCTCCTTGACGGTGGTGACGATCTGGAAAACATCCTCCTCCTCGTCCTCCTCAAACCACACGGTCACCCGGTCGAACATGCCCACCTGGTCGGCGGTGGAGTTGTCCCGGACAATTTTCGCGGTGCGGATCATATTCTCCAGGTAGCGGATGCGGCTCTCGTTCTGGTTTTTCTCCCGTTTCGCCGCCTTATACTCGAAATTCTCGCTCAGGTCACCGAAGGCCCGGGCTGTCTTGACCTCCTCCAGCAGCTGGGGCCGCAGGGTGATGCGCCGGTAGTCCAGCTCCTCCCGCATCTGCTGCAGGTCGTTTTCCGTCAGTTGGTCGTACATCTGATTGCTTCCTTTCTATTGTCACAGCAGGCTGCGCAACGGAATCGTGACAATCTGGAGCAGGCCCAGAATCACGCCCTTGCCGGCCGGCATCACGGGAGCGGTGACCCCCACCGGCGTCTCATAGGTATTCTCATCCACACAGAACCGGCTCTCCGCCAGCAGGGACTGGGTGTACGCCCGCAGGGATTGGTTCAGCTCGGGGCTGGCCACCACCAGCATCAGCTCGGTGTCCAGATAGGCGGAGCGCATGTCCCAGTTGAAGCTGCCCACGATAGCCAGATCGCCGTCGATGACGGCGCATTTGCTGTGGTTGTTGATGACGGCATACTCATACAGGGTGACCCCCGTCTCCAGAATCGCCCCCTTGCTGCGCAGATAGTCGGAGGAGGCCATAATATTCTCCCCCGTCACCACATTGTTGACCAGCAGGGTCACTGAGGGCACCGCGCTGACAATCTGCTCCAGGCTGTCATACATGACGTCGTTGCAGACCACATAGGGGGACTGGAAGAGCACCTCCTCTTGGGCGCTGCTGAGCAATTGCGTCATGGCATAGAGCACCCGGGGCTCCTTGACCTGGGGGTTCACCGAATTGGAGACCAGGTGAATCGCCCCCGCCTCCTGAGTCTTCGCCTCGTAGTCCACCGACTGGAAGGCCTCGGGGTAGGTGTTTTTCAGCCACTGGAACCGATCCTCCAGCTGAGAGATCGCCTGCTGCACCCCGGCATCCTCCAACAGCGACTCATCCTCAAACCAGGGGACGGTACATTCCAGGCTCCAGGCGCTCCGGAAATAGTCCAGCACCTGGGCCATGCTCCCCTGGGTGTCGTCTCCCAGGGTGTTATAGACCAGCAACTCCAGGTCCCGGCTGGGGTGGTTGGTGGGATAGTCTCCCAGGAAGTAGTCGTAGGTGTTCCGGCCCCCCAGGAGATAGGCGGTCTCGTCCGCGATGACATATTTGTCGTGCATCCGGCCGTGAAATTCCAGGGGCCGCAGCAGGCTGGGCGGATTGTACCGGCGCAGCTCCACATTGGGCTGGGCCGCCAGGGCCCGGAAGAAATCCCAGTTTCCGATCTGGGTGTAGGGCATCAGGCCGTCCACCAGCAGCTGCACCCGCACCCCCCGCTGGGCGGCGTTCAGCAGCAGAGCCAACACGTCCTGGCCGCTGTTGTCGATCCGCAGGTCGAAGGAGGCGTAGATCACCCGCTCCTCCGCCCCGGTGATCAGCCGGATCCGCTCCTCCAGGGCATCCTGATTGTCCGCAATCAGCCTCACCCGCTCGGGGCCGGGGGTCTGATCCCGGAAGTCGGTGACAGACACCTGCTCCCGGTAGTCCTGACTGACCCCGGGGTGATTCCAGGCGTAGGGTACCGTGATGGCCAGGAAAAAGCAGAGCAGCAGCGCTCCAATCCCCCGGAACAGCCAGCCCAACACCCGCCGGGGCGTCACCGGCTTTCGGATTTTCCCGCTCATTTCAGCGCGTCCGCCCACTGGGCCTCCCGGAAGCCCACCAGGACGGCATCATCCTTCACCAGAATGGGCCGCTTGACCAGCATCCCATCGGAGGCCAGCAGGGCCAGCTGCTCCTCCTCCGTCATGCCGGGGAGCTTCTCCTTCAAATTCAGCGCCTTATACTGAAGTCCGCTGGTGTTGAAGAACTTTTTCAGCGGCAGGCCGCTCCTGTGGTACCAGCCGGTCAGCTCCTCCACAGTGGGGTTGTCCGTCTTGATGTCCCGCAGGTCGTAGGTCAGACCCTGACCGTCCAGCCAGGCCTGGGCCTTTTTGCAGGTGGTGCACTTGGGATAGCAGAGAAACAGCATAATGATACTCCTTTTTTACAGCTTATCGTTTCCAGCCCCGCAGGGAGAGGCCGAAGACCGCTCCGCAGGTGCCGCCGATGATGTGGGTGAGCTGGGAGATGTTATCCGTCTGCAAAATGCCGTCGGCAATCTCCCCGCCGATGTAGATGACATAGACCAGGATGAGGGTCAGGGGAATCCGCCCCTTCTCACCCCCGGAGAGAGAGGAGAGGATAATCAGCATGAACACAATACCGCTGGCTCCCAGCAGGGCGGTGCCCGGGAAGCAGATAAACTGCACCAGGCCGGAGATAAGGGCGGTGGCGGCGATGATCTCCAGAAGATTCTTACTGCCGTACCGCTCCTCCAACGGCGGGCCGATAACCAGCAGCAGCGTCATATTGCCGATATAGTGATTATAGTCCGCATGGCCCAGCACATGCCCGAAAAAGCGGAGGTAGGTAAAGGGATCGTTCAGCGGCGCCCGGTAGACGGAAAAGCACAGGGCGGTGGAGGCGCCTCCCGTCCACTCCCCCAGCAGCAGCACTCCCAGGGACACCAGGGCAAAGGTGAGGATCACCGGCGAGTTGTATTGGATTTTGCGCAGCAGCTTCATGGCCCCGCCTCCTTCTGTTTTCTCCAGTATATCCTTTTTTTCTGCCAAGAGCAAGCCGCAGGGATGGCTCACGCCCTCATCCACAAAAGCAGACCCGCTCCGGAATACAGTTCCGGGAGCAGGTCTGCTCTGTTTGTGGTCGGTGATTCTGATCCTTCCGGCGTGTTATCCAAATCCGCCCATCACCGCAAAGGCCACCGCAAGCACCAGCACCACATAGATAGCCATGGGCACCAGGTTGGTGGAGATGATCTTTCCCTCCTCCCCGGCAGCTCCCGTGGTGGCGGAGACCGAGACCACATTATTGATGCAGATCATATTGCCCAGGGCCCCACCGGCGCACTGGAGGGAGCAGGTATAGACCGGATCCACTCCGATCAGCAGGGCGGTGTTAAACTGCAGAGGAGTAAACATAACGCAGGAGACGGTGCAGGAGCCGGAGATAAAGGCCCCCAGAATGCCGATCACCGGGGAGACAATGGGGAAGAATCTTCCGGTGAGATCCGCCATGGCTTGGGCCGCCACCATCAGCATGCTGTCCATGCCGCTGGTATTGATGCCGGAATTCATCATAATCTGCACCATGGCCACGCCGAAGACCAGGGCGGAAAACACCTTGAGCAGTTGGAAGAAGGAGCCCAGGCAGACCCGGCCCACATCCTTTACCCCGATGCCGCTGACCAGTCCGATGATGACCGCAAAGAGGGCAAAGGGCAGAATCCCCGGATTCCACAGGGGCTGGAAGGTGTAGCTGCAGCTCTCCACCCCGAAGAGACCGGACCAGCCCACCTCCACCGACTGGAGCAGCGGCTTGAGCCCAAAGGCGGCCACCCGGCTCACCAGCAGAAACAGGCCCACGCAGACATAGGGCAGCCAGCCCTTCCAGACCGGCATGGCCCGGCGCTGATCCACGTCAAAGACCGCCTCCTTGCCCACCGGCAGATCGTTAGGAAACCGCCAGACGTGCTTGGGGACGAGAAAGCCCTTGGAGGCCGCCGTCACTGAGACCAGCAGGCCGATCATCGCTCCCAGGATGGAGGGGAAGGCGTGGCCCGCCAGGGAGACCAGATAGTAGGGCAGGCAGAAGGCCAGGCCGGTAAAGAGTCCGAAGGGCAGGATCTCCACAAAGTCCCGGAACCGCCGGCCCTTCTCCCCGTACCGGAAGAGAAAGACCCCGATGAGCAGCAGCGGCACCGTGATGCCGCCCACCCCCAAAAACAGGGTGGTCAGCCGGGTGCAGGCCTGGAAAAACTCGTCATAGCTCAGCCCGTACTGGGCAATGTACTGAGCGTTTCCGGTGATGTCGCTGGAGATGGCGGAGAGCATGGCGGTAATCGGCGCCCCCGCGGCAGCAAAGGGCACCGGGGTGGAGTTGGCGATCAGGCAGACGATGCAGGCGGCCACCGGCGGAAAGCCCAGAGCCACCAGCAGGGGGGCCGCCAGGGCGGCGGGGGTTCCGTAGCCGGCGGTACCCTCAATAAAGGCGCCGAACAGCCAGGCAATCAGAATCGCCTGCACCCGCCGGTCGGGGCTCACCCGGGAAAAGCTCCGCTGGATGGCGTCCATATAGCCGCAGCGGCGGAGCATATTCAGAAACAGAATTGCCCCGAAGATAATAAAGAAGACCTCCATAGCCTTGCAAAAGCCAAGCACGCTGTAGGCTGCCAGGGCCTGGGGCTGCATCTTCCAGACGCCGGCAGCCAGAACCACCGCCAGCAGCAGGGAAAGAAACAACGCCTTTGGGGCAGACAGCCGGATCCGCCGGATCACCATGACCGCCAGGGCCAACAGAATGGGCGACAGGGACAGAATTGCGTACAACATAGGCGCTCCTCATGGGGTTATCCCAAAAACCTGTAAAACAGGGTTGTTTTTCTCATTATATCCGACTCACCGCCTCTTGTCCAGCACAGGAAAGCCCGGAACGGCGCAGCCGTCCCGGGCATCCCGAAGAAAAAGAGAGAAAAGAAAGAAGAAGGCGTCCGAAAGCCCCTTCGCTTCCGGCAGAAAGAGGATAACATAATACCGGCCAAAAGAGATGAAAAAACTGAAAATCAATTGAAAACAAAGGATGAACGATTCTGATTGGTTCTTAATAATCGCCAAGCCCCCTGCCCTTTCCGGCAGAATCTGGTATAATAATGTCTACTGAATAAACCGCACAGCGGTTTATTCGCGCGGCGAATGCCGCGCAATTCTATGC
>CAMELY010000101.1 GCA_945926565.1 uncultured Clostridia bacterium
TGTTCTAAGTGTACAGGGCACTCAGCGGTGCTTGATAAAGTGCTCCATCCGCTCCAGGGCGGTGGCCAGCTCCTGCATGGAGGCGGCATAGCAGCAGCGGACAAAGCCCTCGCCGCCGGGGCCGAAGGCGGAGCCGGGAATCACCGCCACCTGCTCCGCCATCAGGAACTTCTCACAGAAGGTGTCGGAATCCAGGCCGGTGGACTTGATGCAGGGGAACATGTAGAAGGCGCCCTTGGGCTCAAAGCACTCCAGGCCGATGTCCCGGAAGCCCTGGAGCAGGAAGCGGCGGCGGCCGTCGTACTCCTCCTTCATGGCCTCAATGTCCCCGTCGCCGTTCTTCATGGCCTCAATGGCGGCATACTGGCTGGTGGTGGGCGCTGACATAATGCCGTACTGGTGGAGCTTGATGATCTGGCCGATCAGCTCCCGGGGTCCGCAGAGAAAGCCCATCCGCCAGCCGGTCATGGAGTAGGCCTTGGAGAAGCCGTTGACCAGCAGGGTGCGCTCCCGCATGCCAGGGATATTGGCGATGGAGACGTGGTGCAGGCCGCTGTAGGTCAGCTCCGCATAGATCTCGTCGGAGATCACCATAATGTCCGTGCCCTCCAGCACCTGGGCAATGGCCTCCAGGTCAGAGCGCTCCATAATGCCGCCGGTGGGATTGCAGGGATAGGGCAGCACCAGCGCCTTGGTCTTGTCGGTGATGGCGCTTTTCAGCAGCTCCGGGGTGAGGCGGAACTCATCCTCCGCCCGGGTCTGGACATAGACGGGCACACCCTGGGACATGGAGACCAGGGGGCCATAGCAGACGAAGGCGGGGGTGGGGATGATCACCTCGTCCCCCGGCTCCAGGATGCAGCGCAGCGCCAGATCCAGGCCCTCGCTGCCACCCACGGTGACCAGAATCTCCCCCATGGGGTCATAGTGCAGGTCAAACCGACGGTTCAGGTATGCGGCAATCTGCCGGCGCAGCTCGGAGAGGCCGGCGTTGGGGGTATAGCGGGTAAAGCCCTTTTCCAGGGAATAGATGCCCGCGTCCCGGATATGCCAGGGGGTGCGGAAGTCCGGCTCACCCACGCCCAGGGAGATGGCGTCCGGCATGTCCTCCAGCAGATCGAAGAACTTCCGGATGCCGGAGGGGGCCACCGACGTGATGCGGCGGTTGAGAATCTTACTGTAGTCCATCATACAAAGACAAACCCTTCTTCCTGCTTCTCCTGCTTCTTGAAGATCAGGTGGCTCTCCTTATACTTCTTGAGGATGAAGTGGGTGGCGGTGGACTTGACCTCGTCGATGGTGGAGAGCTTCTGGGAGACGAACCGGGCCACCTCCTGGAGGCTGCGGCCGGAGATGATCACCGTCATGTCAAAGTCGCCGCTCATGAGATAGCAGGACTCCACCTCTTCGTACTGATAGATCCGCTCTGCCACCCGGTCAAAGCCGTCGTCCCGCTGGGGCTCCACCTTGACCTCGATGAGGGCGGTGACGTCCTGGCGGTCAGTGGCGTCCCAGTCGATGACCGCCTTATAGCCCAGGATAACGTTGTTCTTCTCATAATCCCGGATAATCTCCTCCACGCGCTCAGTGGAAGTGCCTACCATGGCAGCCAGCTGTTTTTTGGACAGGGTGCAGTCCCCTTCCAGCAGCCGCAGCAAATTCTCCATATTTTCTACCTCCTGAATATGAACGGGCGGAACTGTCCCGCCGTGTAATGGACATACCATTGAGTTGATTATACCTTGTTCCGGTCTCAAATACAAGCAAGCAGCGGAAAGAACCTGCCTGTCCGCACAAAAAACGAGGCTGCCTGACAGAGAGACAGCCTCGTAAAGTGATATAAGGTTTGTACTCAGGCCCGGCGGACTGCCAGAATGGGCTTATAATAGGCACTGCAGTATGTAATGCCGTACCGCTCACCCAGGGCGCTGAGCAGCTGGCCGCCACCGGCGTAGAAGCCCACATGGCCGGAATAGCACAGGATGTCGCCCACCTGCATATTCTCCTGGCTCACCGCCTTGCCGAAGCTGCGGAAGGAGGCGGAATAGCGGGGGGAGCTGATGCCGAAGTGGGCCAGCACCTGGTGGACAAAGCCGGAGCAGTCAATGCCGTTGGTCAGGCTGTTGCCGCCCCAGACATAGGGGTTGCCCACGAACTGGGAGGCATAACTGATGATGGCAGAGCCGCTGACGCTGCCGGAGGGGTTCTTCCCGCCGCCGCCGCTGGGGGTGTCGGGGGTGTCATCAGGCGTATCATCGGGGACATCAGGCGTGTCGGGGGTGTCGGGGGTATCAGGGGTGTCAGGCGTCTCAGGCTGCTGCTGATTCTGCTGCTCTTCCTCCTGACGACGGCGCTCCTCTTCCTCCTGGCGCTTACGCTCTTCCTCTTCCCGGCGGCGGCGCTCCTCTTCCTGGCGTTTGCGCTCCGCCTCTTCCTCCTCTTTCTTCTGCTGCTCCAGGAGGGCCTTCTGAGCCTCCTGACGGGCCAACTCCTCCTGGGCGGCAGAGATCTCGCCTACCAGAGCCTCCTGCTGGGTGGACAGCTGCTGAATCTGGGCGGCGTAAAGGTCCTCGTTGGCAAGGATCTCGTTGAGAACCTCCTCCTCCTGGGCGGCGGCCTCCTCCTGCTCAGCCTTCTCGCTCTCCAACTGGGCCTTGGCCTCCTCCTGCTCCGCCTGCTCGCTCTCCAACTCGGTCTCGGCGTCGGCCACCGCCTGACGGGCGGCCTCCAGGTTATCCATCATGTCGTTATCATACTTCATGACGTTGTTGACAAAGCTGAGCCGGTCCAGCAAATCAGAGAAGCTGG
Source organism: uncultured Clostridia bacterium (assembly GCA_945926565.1). Classification (GTDB taxonomy): domain Bacteria; phylum Bacillota; class Clostridia; order Oscillospirales; family Oscillospiraceae; genus Onthomonas. The sequence continues at coordinate 2,809 of CAMELY010000101.1, forward strand.
CGGACTGGAAGAGAATCTCCCAGTAGGAGACGGTGCCCTCCTCCTCCATGGAGCGGACCCGCTCCAGGAACAGGGCGTAATAGGTCTCCTCCTCCGCCTGGGCGTCGGCCAGCTTGACCTGGGTCTCCTGAATCATCACGTCATATTCGTCGATGATCTCCTGGGTGGTGTTGATCTGGTCGGCCAGAATGCCGATCTTCTCCTCCAGGGCGTTGAGACGCTCCATGGCGGAGTTCTCCTGCTTGGCCAGCTCGTCCAGCGTCTTCTGAGCCTCGACCTGCTGGCTGGCAAGGTTGGCCTTCTGCTGATTGAGGGCATCGATATCCGACTTGGTGGAGTCGATGCTGGCCTGGGTGGCGTCAATATCCGCCTGAGTGATGGCGTGGCTGTAGAGCACCACGTCGGCCACCAGAGGCAGCAGCATCAGCAGCGCCATGAGCAGGGCAGTCACCGAAATGGCAATCCGCCTCACGTCCAGAGAACTCTTCTTGCTTTGAGCATTTCGTTTTGCAGTCATATTTGTCCTCCATTTACACGCGCAGGAACTTCCGAATGGTAATCAAGCTGCCCAGGACGCCAACAATCAGGCCAATGCCGCCGAAGGTGATGAGCATGGGCATACGGAGCTGTTCAAAGGGAATCATATTGATCAGCTGGACATGGCTGTATACGTTGACTGCCTGCACCAGCAGCTGATACACGCCCCACTGAACCAGGAAGGCCAGCAGTGCGCTGCCCACGCCCAGGAGAATTCCCTCAATGACAAAGGGCCAGCGGACAAAGCTGTTGGTGGCGCCCACCATCTTCATAATGGCGATCTCCCCCTCGCGGCTGGAGGTAGCCAGCTTAATGGCGTTGGAGATAATGAAGAGGGAGACAATCACCAGCACCACTACCATGAGCAGGGCGATGACGACAGTCACGTTCCGCATGGTCATAAAGCCGTCCGCCACATCCAGGGCTGCGGAAATCTTAACAACTCCCTCTACCTGACGCACCTGTTCAATGGTATCCTGGAGCTGCTCAATATCGTTTACCCGGATGCTGAACCGTCCCCGGAGCACAGACGCGGGCAAATCCCGGTAGAGGCTGTCATCCTCCAGGTCTCCCACATAGTCGTCCAGGGCCTCCTCCCGGGTGATGTAATGAACTTCGGCCACATTGTCGATGGCCTCAATTTGACCGGTGAGCTCCTCGCCCTCCTCGTCGGTGAGGTTTTCGTCCACATAGGCCAAAAACTCATTTTCCGCCATAAGCGCGTCCAGATTGTACTCCAGATTCATGGCGATCAGGGCAACGCTACACATAATAATCAGACAGGAGGCCATGATACCGATGGAGGCAAAGGTCATAAACCCGTGGCTCCCGGCCCCATGCAGTCCCTCTTTGATGTAGTATCCAAAATTAAATCGTCTCATAATCGTACAAACCATTCTCCATATCGCTGATAACCCGGCCGTTGTCGATGCTGATCACCCGCTTGTTGAAGCAGTTGACCAGATCCCGCTCATGGGTGACCACAAGCATGGTGGTGCCCAGCTGGTTGATCTTCTCCAGCAGGCACATGAGCTCATAGGAGCGCTCCGGATCCAGGTTGCCGGTGGGCTCGTCGGCGATAATCGTCTTGGGATTGTTCACCAGTGCCCGGGCAATGGCCACCCGCTGCTGCTCGCCGCCGGAGAGCTCGTTGGGGAAGCATTCCGCCTTTTCCGACAGACCCACCAGATCCAGCACATAGGGAATCCGCTCCCGGATGGTCTTGTTGCTGCTGCCCACCACCCGCATGACAAACTCCAGGTTGCCCCGCACCGTCCGGTTCTCGATGAGCCGGAAGTCCTGGAACACCACGCCCAGCGTCCGGCGGAGATAGGGGATCTTCCGGGGCTTCAGGGTGGCCAGGTCATAGTCTCCCACCAGGATGCCGCCGGAGGTAATGCGCTCCTCCGCGGTGATCAGCTTTAGAATGGTAGACTTGCCGGAACCGGAGGGACCCACCAGGAAGACAAACTCGCCGTCCTCGATGACAAAGGAGATGTCATGCAGGGCCTCGGTCAGGTTGCTGTCGTAGGTTTTTTTTACGTTTGTAAATTGAATCATAGTTTACCAGCCGTTTCTGCCTGTGACTTCAAATTTATACATTTGACATTATAACGTGATTTGTAACTTATGTCAATCCATATTCATACAAAGTTCACTGAAATGGAAAAAGTCTCCAATTCCAGGGGAAATTGGAGACTTTTAAGGGGTATTTCTGGTGACAAATGATTACAAATCAGGATTTGATGCCCCGGGAGCGCAGGTACTGCTTGACCATGAGGGCCACCTTAAAGGTGATGGCGTCGTCAAACTCCCGCAGATCCAGGCCGGTGAGCTTTTTGATCTTCTCCAGCCGGTAAACCAGGGTGTTCCGGTGGACGAACAGCTTTCGGGCGGTCTCAGAGACGTTCAGATTGTTCTCGAAGAACTTGTTGATGGTGAACAGGGTCTCCTGATCCAGGGCGTCGATGGGGTTCTTCTTAAAGACCTCCTGGAGGAACATCTCGCACAGGGTGGTGGGCAGCTGATAGATCAG
>CAMELY010000102.1 GCA_945926565.1 uncultured Clostridia bacterium
AGATGCGGATATTATAGGAGGTCACGCCCAGCAGACCCTGGCACAGGCAGAAGACCGCCGCCACGGGCAGGGGCAGATAGAGCACACTGCCCTCCAGCAGGCAGATGGTGATGTAGACGAACATGGCGATGGCGAACTTTTTCTGCGGCGGATAATGGATCTTATATTGGATGCCGCCGCCGATCAGCCGCCCCACCACCATCCAGCCCATGACCAGAATATAGAGATATTCCCCGTTGGCGTAGCTGAGCTTGAAATAGGGCAGCGCCAAAACATTGAGGGCAGATCCGGAAAACAGGGTAATGCTGAAATAGGCGGTAATCGCCAGCAGGCCCCGCTCCTGGCGGAGGTAGTCCACCCCCTCCAGGAAAGTCTTTTGATACTGCCGGAGGCCGAACCGCTCCTCCTTCTCTTTGACGTACTGCTCCTGCTGACGGATCTGGGTCTCCAGCACCGCCGCCAGGAAAAAGCTGGCCATGTCCACCAGCAGCAGGGGCACCATGCCCACCAGATTGTAGAGCACGGCGGAGACCGGCACCATAAAGGCGGACAGGCTCTCCAGCACGCTGGAGATGGAGTAGGCCTTGGTGTAGTTCCCCTCGGTGATCAGCAGGGGGTAAAAGCTGTCGTAGGCCACCTGATAGACGCTGTTGATCGCCCCCAGCAGAAAGCTGCCGCCCATGAGCAGGGGGTAATTCAGCCGTCCCGCGGCAATCAGCCAGGCGAACAGCCCGTAGAGGGCGGCGCTGGTGAAGTCCAGGGTGTAGATGGTCTTGCGGCGGGAGAATTTGTCCAGAAAGGGGCCCGCCAGAATGGGCGCGGCCACCTGAGGCGCGGTGTAGAGCACCATGTAGAGGGCATACAGAAAGGTGGAGCCGGTGTAATCCAGCACCATCAGGCCCATGGCGAAGCCGGAGATGGCGCTGCCGAACATGGACACCACCGTGCCCACCGTGATAATGGTAAAGTCCCTCGTCCAGAGGGACGGGGTTGTTTTTTGTTTTGTCATTGAATTGTCCTTTCCGGCAAGCAGCTTCTTCTCTTCCCTCCCGTTCTCTGCTGTGCGGAAGACGTGTTTGCCGATGTCCGATCAGGTTCCGGCGCGTGGAACCTGCAATTGCTTATAAAAATCCAAGGTGCGAAAGCCCCGCTCCAGTTGGGTGAGCAGGTAGGCCTCGCACACGTCCCCCAACTGCTCCAGGGCGGGGCCCTCCAGGCGGAAGGAGAGCAGTTTTTTCCCCGGGCAGGTGACAATATGCCGCATGGCGGCCAGCACCTGGGGGTTGAGGGGCATGGAGATCCCCTCCCCCGCCTCCTCGCCGCAGTCGGCGCAGTGGAGGATGCCCTGGGTGAGATTGAGCCGGGGCTGGGCCGGTTCCCGTCCGCAGATGGCGCAGGCGTCCAGCAGCGGCTCAAAGCCCGCCAGGCTCACCGCCCGAAGCTCAAAGGCGGCCTTCACCTGGGCCAGAGGCTTGTCCAGCTGATCCAGGGCGTAGAGGCAGTTGAGCAGCAGGGGCAGCAGGTCGTCCGCCGGGCTCTCCTCCTGCACCACGCTCTCCAGCACCTCGGCGAAGTAGCTGCCCAGAGACAGCTTGTCCAGGTCGCTGCGGAGGCGGCGAAACTCCAGCTCTACGGCGGCCTCGGTCACCGACCAGCGGCCCCGGAACTCGGAGAGGGTCATCTCCGACCAGACCAGCAGCTGGCAGGCGGCGGAGAGGCCGTTGCCCTTTTTCCGGCAGCCCCGGGCCTGGACGGTGAGCTTGCCCTGGTCGGGGGTGAGGATGGTGAGAATTTTATCCGATTCCTTGTAGGCCGCCTCCCGGAGGACGATGGCCTTGGTGGTGACGTGCATATGTAGGGGCCTCCTCCATGAATGGGCATCCGGGCGGGCGGCCGCAAGGGCCGCCCCTACAGGCAGATCCCGCAGACTACCGGCCCTGTGACGCTTTCCGGGAACGGTTTTCCCCCGCCTCAGGCGCCCTTTTCCGCCCCTTCGCTTTCAGATAGGTATAGGCCTGGGGCAGGCCGGTCTCCAAAAACAGGCTCCAGTCGTCTTTTTCGCGCATGTCGCTCCCCTCCTGCCATTTAGGATGCACGAAGGGGGTCGGATTATGTCTGGAAAATCAGAACAGCAGCCGGTTCAGCAGGCCCAGGATGAGCAAATGCGCGGGATAGAAGATGTAAAAGAACCATTTCAGGCCCCGGCCCCGTTGTCCGTCATAGAGCAGGGTGAGCAATAGGCCCAAAACCGCCCAAATTTCAATCCAATTGTCCTTCAAACAGCAGTAGCAGAGCACGGCGATACTGCCCAGCACCGCCTGCTGCCAAATCTCTCCCAGCCCCGGCCAGCGCTTGCCCCAATAGAGGGCGGCAATCAGGCAGACGCCGAAGAGGCCGTAGTCCGTCTCCAGCAGCTCCGCCCCAGCGCCCAGCAGCACAATCACGGCAATCTGGGCCGGTATTCTGACCCCGGCGGGCCAGCGCTCCGGCAGGGACTCGCAGGCCCACATGGCCAAAAAGCCCAGCAGCAGGGTGAAAAAGACATTCTGACTGCCCAGCTCCAGAAATCCGTTGGCGGGATCGTTGAAGGCGATGTCAAAGGGAATCTCTGAAATCAGGCAGAAAGCCCCCAGCCGCAGGGCGTATTTTCCCCGGCTCCGGGTGTGGAAAAAGCCTTCCGCCAGCAGAAAGCAGAAGATGGGGAAGGCGATCCGCCCCACCGTCCGTAGCCCGGTATACGCCTCCGCCAGCGTCTGAGTGGGATTTTGCAGGTAAGCGCTCCAAACCAATGTCGCCCCCAGGTGGTCAAGGAACATGGTGACGATGGCCGCCCATTTCAGGGCGCTGCCGGAGAGCCGCTGCCAGGGCCGGAGGGCAGTCTCTGTCACGGCTCAGTCCTCCGTAAACCCGAAGGAGCGGATGAGGCCGGGGTTGTCCCGCCAGTTCTCCTTCACCTTCACCCAGGTCTGGAGGTAGACCTTGGCGTCCAGGAACCGCTCCATGTCCTCCCGGGCCTGGGAGGACACCTTTTTCAGCATGGCGCCCTTTTTGCCGATGATAATGCCCTTATGGCTGTCCTTCTCGCAGTAGATGACGGCGTCGATGTCGATGACCCCGTTCTCCCGCTCGTGAAACTTCTCAATGGAGACGGCGGTGCCGTGGGGAATCTCCTTGTCCAGGGAGCGCAGCAGCTTCTCCCGCAGAATCTCCCCCACAATCTGCCGTTCCGGCTGGTCGGTGAAGGCGTCCGCCGGGAAATACCAGGGGGACTCCGCCTGGTAGTCCCTGAGGATGTCAAAGAGCTCCTCCACCCCGTCCTTCTCCTTGGCGGAGACGGGGAGAATTGCATCAAAATGGTGGGCCTGCTGATAGGCGGCGATGACCTCCAGCAGCTTGTCCTTCTGCTCCACCTTGTCGATCTTGTTGATGACCAGGATGGAGGGGACGCCCAGCTGCTCCATTCGGGCCATCAGCTCCTCCTCCGCCTTGCCGGGGGCGGGGATGGGCTCCACCACCAGGATGGCGGCGTCCACATCCGCCACGCTGGAGCGGGAGACGTTGTCCATAAACTCCCCCAGCCGGTTCCGGGCCTTGTGGAGGCCGGGGGTGTCCAGAAAGATATATTGGGCCTTGCCCCGGGTCACTACGCCGGTGATCCGGTTGCGGGTGGTCTGGGGCTTGTCCGAGACAATGGCCACATTCTCCCCCACCAGGGCGTTCAAAAGGGTGGACTTGCCCACGTTGGGCCGGCCCACAATGGCAATCATGCCGCAGGTAGTCTTCTGATCCATCATATGGTTACCTCAATTATCTGTTGTATTCATTTCAGTAGGGTGTCTGCTCCGGCCAGCGGGCGCACAATGTGCGCCCCTACAAGCTGTATCCTCGAAAGCTCCACCACACCGCCGCCGGCAGGGTGAGCAGCATCAAGCCGCCCCGCCAGGAGAGCAGTGCCTGCCAATACCCCCCGCCGAGGGTGATCACCAGCCAGATGAGGGCGGCGCAGACGCTGGCCAGCAGCACCGCCCCGGCGGCGCAGTCCTTGGCCCTGCGGATGTAGTCGTCCTGCGCCCGGGTCACCCGGTCGCAGAGCTGCTCCAGGGCGGTGTTCATCCCCTCCAGAGCCAGCACCAGGCCGCAGCAGAGCAGCTCAATCCCCCACTCCCCAGCAGTGAGGCCGGACATCCACCCGAACCAGACCACATAGCCGGCGGCGCAGGTCATAATCCGGAAGTTCCGGCCGTTCTTCAGGCAAAAGGCAATCCCCCGTGCTGCCCAGCGAAAGGAGGAGAGAAAGGCTTTCATCTCACCGCTCCAGCTGGAGGACGGACATAATGGCCTCTTCCCGCTCCCGCATCTGACGCTTCTCCTCGCCCTCGTCCATGTGGTCATAGCCCAGCAGGTGGAGAACGGAGTGCACCGCCAGATAGCCCAGCTCCCGCTGGACGGAGTGGCCGTACTCCTCCGCCTGGGCCTGGGCCCGCTCGTAAGAGATGACCATGTCCCCCAGGGGCAGCAGACCGGTCTCCGGGTCGATGTCCAGGGCGTCCCCCTTGGGGGGCTTGCCGGGGCGGAAGTAGAACATGGGGAAGGATAACACGTCGGTGGGACGATCCACCTCGCGCTGCTCCAGGTTGATCTGATGGATGCCCTCGTCGTCGGTGATCAGCACGTCCACCTCGCAGGGGACGTCCACCCCCTCCTCGGTCAGGGCGGTCTCGATGCAGTTTTTCAGCAGCTCCTCATAGGGAAACGCCTGCTCCAGCTCGGACTCCAGAAGAATTTCATGTTTCATCGGTCTGCTCCTCCCTTTTTCCGCTTCTCCTGCCGCTGCTCGTCCGCCTCGTAGGCCTGGATAATCCGCTGCACCAGTACATGGCGCACCACGTCCGACCCGGTGAGGCGGCAGATGGCGATGTCCTCCACCCCCTTGAGCACCCGCATGGCCTCCTTGAGGCCGGAGACCTTGTCCCCGGGCAGGTCGATCTGGGTGACGTCGCCGGTAATGACGATTTTCGACCCGAAGCCCATGCGGGTCAAAAACATCTTCATCTGCTCTTTTGAGGTGTTCTGGGCCTCGTCCAGGATGATGAAGGAGTCGTCCAGGGTGCGGCCCCGCATGTAGGCCAGAGGGGCCACCTCGATATTGCCCCGCTCCAGATACTTCTGGTAGGTCTCCGCCCCCAGCATATCAAAGAGGGCGTCGTACAGGGGGCGCAGGTAGGGGTCCACCTTGCTCTGCAAATCCCCGGGCAAAAAGCCCAGCCGCTCCCCTGCCGCCACAGCGGGGCGGGTGAGTATGATGCGGTGGACCTCCTCCGCCCGGA
>CAMELY010000103.1 GCA_945926565.1 uncultured Clostridia bacterium
CCACCAGCCCATTGAGGATCTGCTCTCCGGCGCCCGCATCGACGTGAACGATGAGAAGGAGAATCCTCTGGACTTCGCCCTCTGGAAGGCCGCCAAGCCCGGCGAGCCCGCCTGGGACTCCCCTTGGGGTAAGGGCCGGCCCGGCTGGCACATTGAGTGCTCCGCCATGAACCGGAAGTATCTGGGCCCCACCATCGACATCCACTGCGGCGGCGAGGATCTTCAGTTCCCCCACCATGAGAACGAGATCGCCCAGTCCGAGGCGGCCAACGACGCCCCCTTTGTCCACTACTGGATGCACAACGGCTTCCTGAACATCGACAATAAGAAGATGTCCAAGTCTCTGGGCAACTTCTTCACCGTGCGGGACGCCGCAGCCGTCTACGGCTATGAGCCCATCCGCCTGTTCATGCTCTCTGCCCACTATCGCACCCCGCTGAACTACTCTGCCGAGTCCCTCCAGCAGGCCCAGGCCGCCCTGGATCGGCTCTATTCCGCCAAGGAGAACCTTGCATTCCTGGAGAAGAACGGCGCCGAGGGAGAGATTACCGCCGCCGAGCAGGCGGTTCTGGACCAGGCGGAAGATTTCCGTAGCCGCTTTGACGCCGCCATGGATGATGACTTCAACACTGCCGACGCCATCTCTGTCCTCTTTGAGCTGGTGCGCGCCGCCAACAAGGCGGTAGGCCCGGATCAGAAGCCCAGCAAGGCAGGCGCCAAGGCCTTGACTGATTTGGTGTCTGAATTCACCAACGTTCTCGGGCTCTTGTATGACAAGACGGAGGAGAATCTGGACAGTAAAGTGGAAGAATTGATTGCCCGGCGCCAGGAGGCAAGAAAGGCAAGAAACTGGGCCGAGGCCGATCGGATCCGGGATGAGCTCAAGGCTATGGGAATCGTTCTGATGGACACAAAACAGGGCGTCCAGTGGAAAAAAGAGTGAATCTGAAGGGTAAAATTCGAAATCTTGGGTAAAGATACAGGGGATGAGAGAAGAAATGCGCTCATCCCCTGTGCTTTTGCCGTGTAAGTGGAAAAAGGAAATTTAATTTCTAAAAAATGTAGTGGGATGGTTGACATTGGTAAAAGCATTCATTATAATACAAGACAAGTGAACAGGTGGTATGTTGTGTGCTAGTATACCGCGTACCGGAGTTGCCAATGCAGACGAGCTCGAAGCGGCGTTTGGTGATTCGTGTACATCCTGCACAAGAGCCCGATTTGAGTTGAATTTGTCTGTTAGAGGAGAATGTGATTATCATGTTGCCTGAAAACGAAAAGAAGATCTATGACCTTCTGGGCGACACGGCTTTGGCTGATCAGGTCATGGCAATCGTCCGGGAGGATGCGGCCCAGCGCCGCGCCGCGCTGGTTCAGCGCCAGAGCGAGGGTTTGCAGAATGCCAGAGAGCGCGGTGTCCGTCTGGGCCGCCCCCCTGCGAAGCGGCCCAGAAAGTTCGCCAGCATCTATGCCATGTTCTGTGAGGAGAAAATCAGCGCCCGCGCTGCCTCCCAGATGCTGAATGTCTCTCCCGGCACCTTCAAGCGCTGGGTGCTGGAGGAGCGCGAGAACGAGAATAACGGCGAGAAAACGGAGGAATAATCTTCGCTGTCCCGTATGCACTTTGATTATGCCCTGGTCTGAATGATCAGGGCTTTTCTTTTTGAGAAAAATCAGGTATACTGCAAAAAGCAACAAGCCGGAGGCGATTGTATGGGCATAGAACTGACATCTCTGGATCAGCGGGAGATTTTGCGCTATCTGGGCTGCCGTGAGCAAGTGCCGCCGGAGGAGCTGACCCGGGAGGTGTCCCGGTGCAGCCGGCTGCTGCTGGAGACCGCCCGGCCCAAGACGGTCTGGCGTTTGATGGAGCTCCGGGGCACTCATGTGGAAGGCACTGCCATCACTCTGATGGGGGAGGATATCCGCCGCCATCTGGCAGACTGCAGCCAGGTGATTTTGATGGCGGCCACATTGGGACCGGAGGCGGAACGGCTGCTGATGCGATCCCAGGTGCAGGATATGGCCCAGGCCCTGATCCTGGACAGCTGCGCCTCCGCCGCCATTGAAGCCGTCTGCGACCGGTTGGAGGAGCAGCTGCGCCTGCGCTTTCAGGAGGCGGGCCGTTACCTGACCGACCGGTTCAGCCCCGGCTACGGCGATTTTCCCATCGGGCAGCAGCCGGAGCTGTGTACCCTGCTGGACACCCAGCGGCGGATCGGCCTGACCCTCTCGGCCAGCAATATCCTGATTCCCCGGAAGTCGGTGACGGCGGTGCTGGGGGTGGCGGATACCCCCCGGCACCGGAGAAGCCACGGCTGCCAGGGCTGCGCCATGTATGAACACTGCGAGATGAGAAAGGGAGGAACCCCTTGTGGAGGATAGAGAGAAATTGAGCCCCTTCCAGTTTTTGGACGGCGCCATGGGCACCGAGCTGCTTTCCGCCGGTTTGCCTCTGGGCCAGCGGCCGGAGATCCTGTGCTTTACCGCGCCGGAGGTGGTGGCAGACGTCCACCGCCGGTATCTCCGGGCGGGGAGCGACGTGATCTACGCCAACACCTTCGGAGCCAACGCCCACAAGCTGGCGGGCACCGGTTATACGGTGGAGCAGATAGTTGCCCAGGCGGTCAAGGTGGCCAGACAGGCGGCAGGGGAGACCGGCGCCCTGGTGGCCCTGGACGTGGGCCCCATCGGCGAGCTGCTGGAGCCGCTGGGCACCTTGTCCTTTGAGCAGGCCTATGACCTCTTCCGGGAGATGGTGGAGGCTGGGGCCGCCGCCGGGGCCGATCTGGTGGTCTTTGAGACAATGACCGACCTGGGAGAGGTGCGGGCCGCTGTCCTGGCCGCCCAGGAGTGCTGTGATCTGCCCATCTATGTGACCATGACCTTTGAGGAGAACCGCCGCACCTTTACCGGCTGCACGATTCCGGCTATGGCCCTCACCCTGGAGGGACTGGGCGTGGACGCCATCGGCATCAACTGCTCCCTGGGCCCCAAGGAGATTCTGCCATTGGCGCAGGAACTGATGGAGTGGACGGATCTGCCGGTTATTGTCAAGCCCAACGCCGGTCTGCCGGACCCGGTGACCAACGAGTATCAGATCACCCCGGAGGAGTTTGCCCGGGAGATGGAGGCCTTTGCCGACCTGGGCGTGACCATCCTGGGGGGCTGCTGCGGCACCCGCCCGGACTTCATCCAGGCCCTGACCCAGCGCCTTGCTGGCAAAACCCCCGGCCGGCGGCAGCCCAAAGCCCGGCACGGTGTCTGCTGCGCCTCCCGTGTGGCGGAACTGAACGGCGTCCGGGTCATCGGTGAGCGTATCAACCCCACCGGCAAAAAGCGGTTCCAGCAGGCCCTCCGGGAGCATGACCTGAACTATATTCTGGAGCGGGGCATTGAGCAGCAGGAGGCGGGGGCGGACATCCTGGACGTCAATGTGGGCCTTCCAGGCCTGGACGAGCCGGCCATGATGACTGATGTGGTGAAGGCCCTTCAGGGCGTGGTGCCCCTGCCCCTGCAGATCGACTCCTCCGACCCCAGGGCCATCGAGGCCGGCCTGCGGCATTTCGCGGGCAAGGCCATCGTCAACTCAGTCAACGGCAAGCGGGAGGTGCTGGACACCGTCTTGCCCATCGTCAAGCGGTACGGCGCGGCGGTGGTGGGCCTGGCTATGGACGAGGAGGGAATTCCCCAGACGGCGGAAAAGCGGTTTGAAATTGCCCAACGGATTCTGGACGCCGCCCTGGCCCACGGGATCCCCCGGGAGGACGTCTATATCGACTGCCTCACCCTCACCGTCTCCGCCCAGCAGGATCAGGCACGGGAGACGCTGAAGGCGGTACGGATGGTGAAGGAGGAGCTGGGCCTGCACAATGTGCTGGGCGTCTCCAACATCTCCTTCGGCCTGCCCGACCGGCTGCGGATTACCGAGAACTTCCTCATCCAGGCCATGGAGTGCGGCCTGGATCTGCCCATTGTCAACCCCAACCAGCGGCAGATCATGGACGCGGTGGCCACCTACAGGGTGCTCTCCGGAGAGGATCGGGACGCCGTCGCCTATATTGACCGCTTCGCCAATGCCGCCCCTGTCCCGGCTGCTCCCGGCCCCGCCCCTCAGATGGAGATTGAGACTGCCATCGCCAAGGGGCTGAAGGAGGAGTGCCGCCGCCTGACGGTGGAGCTGCTGAAGAGCATGACCGAGTTGGAGATCATCAATCAGCGGCTGATTCCTGCCCTGGACAGGGTGGGGGAGCGGTATGAGCGGCAGGAGATCTTCCTGCCCCAGCTCATCCAGTCGGCCAACGCCTCCTGTGAGGCTTTTGAGGTGATCAAGCAGTCCATTCTCAGCCGGGGCGGCGAGTCGGTCTCCAAGGGCAAGATCATTGTGGCCACGGTGGAGGGGGATATCCACGATATCGGCAAGAACATCGTCAAGGTGATTCTGGAGAATTACGGATATCAGGTCATCGACCTGGGCCGGGATGTGCCGGTACAGAAGGTGGTGGACGAGGCCATCCGGCAGGATGTCCATCTCATCGGCCTCTCCGCGCTGATGACCACCACGGTGAAGAGCATGGCGAAGACGATTCAGGCCCTGCACCAGTCCGGCCATCCCTGTAAGGTCTGGGTGGGGGGCGCCGTGCTGACCCCGGAGTATGCCAAAGAGATCAGAGCCGACTTCTACGCCAGGGACGCGAAAGAGAGCGTGGATATCGCCAAGCAGGTGCTGGGCTGACCACGGAAAAGGAGAGACTGTATGAAACTCTATGTGACCAGACACGGGGAGACGATAGTAAATGCCCAGCACCGGGTCAGCGGCCGGGGGGATGTGCCCCTGACCGACCGGGGCAGGGCCCAGGCCCAAGCCCTGGCCCAGCGGGCGGCGGGGGAGCCCATTGACCTGATCCTGGCGTCTCCCCTCCAGCGGGCCTGGGAGACGGCCCAGGCGGTGGCCCGGGTAAAGGAGATTCCCCTGCTAGCGGAGCCCCGGCTGATGGAGCTGGACTATGGCAGCTATGACCTGGTGGACATTGACGACCCCGGCTTCCAGGCGGTGCGGCGTACCTTCACCCGGCGCATGGGCGGGGGAGAGTCGGTGCTGCAGGCGGCGGCCCGGATTTACCCCCTGCTGGATGAGCTGCACGGGCGCTATGAGGGGCAAAACCTGCTGCTGGTCTGTCACGGAACCGTCTGCCGGGTGATCCACTCCTATTTTCACGACCTGACCGCCCAGGAGTTCTGGGACAGCATTCCGGACAACTGTGAACTCCGGTGCTACGAATGGTGAAAAAGAAAGAGAGAAGAGAGATTATGAACAAG
>CAMELY010000104.1 GCA_945926565.1 uncultured Clostridia bacterium
CTCCGCCCGCTCGCTCCACTCCACGGCGCAGACACCGCCCCGGCTCTGATAGTCCTCCCAGCCGATATCGTAGAGGTCGTCGGAGGAGGAGAGCCGGTAGAGGTCAAAGTGAAACAGGGGCAGCCGCCCGCCCAGGTGCTCGTCCACAATGGTAAAGGTGGGAGAGGTGACCCGCTCGTCAATGCCGAGGCCCCGGGCCAGGCCCCGGGTAAAGGCGGTCTTGCCCGCCCCCAGGTCGCCGGTATAGGCGATGACGGTGCCCGGTGTCACCAGCCGGCCCAGCCGCTCGCCCAGCGCCTCCGTCTCCCCGGGGGAATGGGTGGTATAGGTCATCTCGCTCTCCCTCTCTCTCTGCGTTCCAATTCCGGGTCAGTATAACAATTCTTTCCCCTTTTTGCAAGGGGAAGCCTGTCGATTCCGGGGCATGTGCCGGAGATACCGCCCTTTTTTCAGCTCGATTGTAGCATAGACCGGCCAGAATTGCAACCGAGCTGCCTTCTCCCTTGTGTTTTCCGGCTCTATCATGCTATAATGCAGTGAATCGTCTCAAAAGAAAGGGGGCAGGAAATTGTCCTCCATCCGCGACTTTATCCGGGACGCGCTTGCCCAAGCGGATCACATTCTGCTGGCCCTGTGCGCGGCTGTCAATCTGTTCGGCATCGCCCTGATCTACTCCGCCACCCGGTATGACGCCTCTCTTCACTCCTACCCGGTGAAGCAGGCCATCGCCATGGTCATCGGCGTTGTCCTGTTTTTCCTGATCTCCCAGCTGGATATAGATATGGTACTGTCCAAATGGCCCTGGCTGTTTGCCGCCAGCGCCCTGTTTATCGCCCTGCTGGCGGTACCTGGCGTGGGCCACAGTGTGGGCGGCAACCGGAGCTGGATCGCCTTTCCCCTCTTCTCCGTCCAGCCGGCGGAGATGGTCAAGCTGACCTTCTCCATGCTGCTGGCCAAGCAGATCGTCTGGCTCCAGCGCCACGGGGGGCTGAGCCATCCACTGTCCGTGGCCGCTCTCTGCGCCCATCTGGCCTTTTTCGTGGGACTGATCTTTCTGGTCTCCCGGGACGCCGGCTCCGCGCTGGTCTATGTGTTTATCTTCGCCGTCATGGTCTGGGCGGGAGGGCTGGGGCTCCACTGGTTTGCCCTGGGGCTCTCGGTGCTGCTGCTGGCGGGCTCCGCCCTCTGGCTGGCCCTGCCGGAGGACAACTACTGGAAGATGCGCATTCTGGTCTGCTTTGACCACGATCTGGATCCCACCTACCGGGGCTTTCAGCAGACCCGCTCCCTGTTGGCCATCCAGTCCGGCAAGCTCCAGGGGATGGGCTATCTCCAGGGCAATCTGACCCAGGCCAGCTATCGCAGCGCCCTCCCCGCCAGGCACACCGACTTTATCTTCTCTGCCTGCTGCGAGGAGCTGGGGCTGATCGGCGCCTCGATTCTGCTGCTCCTGCTGGCCGCCATTATCTGCCGCTGCTTCTGGATCGCCCTGAACGCCAGCTCTCCCGTCTACAGTCTGATCGCGGTGGGCTACGGCGGGATGCTGCTGTTTCAGGTGGTGCTCAATGTGGGGATGTGCCTTTTCGTCCTGCCGGTCATCGGCCTGACCCTGCCCTTTGTCAGCTACGGTGGCTCCTCCCTGATTACCGCCTACGCCGCCATGGGCATCCTCTCCGGCATCAAGCAGCGCAGTCTCCCCCGCTGGCTCCAGGCCCAGGCGGAGGACGCCTGGGAGACAGAGGAGTAAGCGCTATTTCCGCAATCGAAAGAGAAAGAAGATGTCATTTGTTCCATGGTAAGTATGGAAAATCTGCTCAACCTACAGATCGAGCTGTTTCTGCTCATGGCCCTGGGCTTTCTGCTCACCCGGAAGGGGCTGCTGTCCAAGGAGGCCCGTAGAGGGCTCACCGATCTGGTGATCTATGTGGTGCTGCCCGCCAACATCGTCACCTCCTTTCTCATTGAGCTGGACGGCTCGATTCTGGCCGCCGGGGCGGTGATTCTGGCAGTCTCCTGCGTGATTCAGCTCTTCTGCCACCTGATCGCCAAGGTGCTCTATCCCGGGGCCAATGCAAAGCAGCTAGCGGTGCTGAAATACGGCACTGTCTGCTCCAACGCCGGTTTTATGGGAAATCCTCTGGTGGAGGGGCTCTACGGCTCCACCGGCCTCATGCTGGCCTCCCTCTACCTGATTCCTCAGCGGACGGTGATGTGGTCTGCCGGGCTGGGCTACTTCACCGCTTCAAAGGGAAGGGATGTGGTGCGCAAGGTGCTGACCCATCCCTGCATCATCGCCGTTTTCCTGGGGCTGATCCTCATGCTCACCCAGGTCACTCTGCCCACCGCCCTGGTGCAGACATTGAAGGCCTGCGGCGGATGTACCACCGCCCTTTCCATGATCGTCATCGGCGGCATTCTGGCGGAGATCCCCTTCCGCAGTGTGTTCAACCGTTGGAGCATTTACTACAGCGTCCTCCGGCTGGTCGTCATTCCCCTGCTCACACTGCTTCCCCTCTGGCTACTCAAACTGCCGCCTCTGGTCACCGCCGTATCGGTGGTGCTGGCCGGAATGCCCGCCGGCTCCACCACGGCGATTCTGGCGGAGAAATACGACGGAGACTCCGCCCTGGCGGTGCAGCTGGTCTTTCTCTCCACCGCCCTCTCCATGCTCACCATTCCCCTGCTGTGCCTGCTGATGGAAGGTCTGCTGGCATAAGAAAACTCCGCTGTGACGCCGATACGCCGCAGCGGAGTTTTCTCTTACTTATTCAGGCAGTCGGTAGATTTCTGAGGGAATGGTGAACTCCGGGCAGCCCATAGAGCCCGGGGCCACCTCATACTCGTTGAAGGCGATAACCAATCGGCCCGCTTCGTCGAAGTAGAAGTTCTGCTCCCCGTCGATGCCGGTGAAGTTCCACTCCGGGATGTCCTCATACTCCAGCCAGTAGATCTGGTCGGGGTCCTCCTCCATCCGGCTGCGCATCTGATCCTTGATCTCCTGGCTCACCGCGTCAAGCTGGGCCTGATCCAGCAGATCTCCCAGGGTGACCACCTGGCCGGTCTGCTTGTCGATGTGGTAAAAGCGGTACTCCACACTGCCGCTGCCCATGATCTGGCAGAGGGTGAGCTTGAGGGTGAACCAGCGGTCACTGTTGGTGACAACGTCATAGGTGACCTCATAGTCCGAGTAGCCTTCCTCCTTCTGGCTCTCCAGCTCGTCCAGGATGGTCTGGGTCAGCTCCTCCACACTGGCGTTGACGGCTCTGGCCGCCTCCTGCAGCCCCTCCTCGTCAGACTGCACCTGAGGCACTGCAATCGACCAGGTGTTGTTTCCCTCCTGATAGTCATATTGACGCAGGGTAATCACCTGAACCAAGGCTCCCAGCACTGGGATCTCCTGCATGGCGTAGGCCGCCTGCCGGCTCACATTGGGCAGGATAAGGAACAAAACCAGCAGCACCGCCGCTGCCCGGCCTGCCACCGCATACCAGGAAATGCTCCGGCTTTTGGGCGCCTGCCGCTTCGTTTCAGGCTTCCTGTCAGGCAGCGTATTCAGACAGCGCTCCAAGGATTGGGCCATCTCCTCCGGCATGGGATACCGCTCCTGCCGGGCCATTTGAAACAGCTCCCGGTCAAACTCTGTCATACACTCACCTCCTCTGTCAGAATGGTCTTCAGCTCTTCTCTTGCCCGGGAGAGCCGTTTTTTGACCGCGTCCTGGGACAGGCCCAGAATCTGTGCAATCCGCTTGACGCTCAGTTCCTCGTAGTAGAACAGCACCACCACAGTGCGGTAACCCAGGCTGAGCCGCTGGACGGCGTCCCACAGGGTCAGCTTCTGATCTACGTCCCGCTGGGGCTGGGCCAGCTGCCCCTCCAGCAGATCGAGCTCCACATAGTCCAGACGCTTTCCCGCCATCCGGTAGCAGACCCGGGTCAAAATCTGGAGCAGCCAGGGCTTGAAGGACTTCGCCGCCCGCAGACTGTCCAGGTTCTGGTAGGCCAGCAATATCGCCTCCTGGATGGCGTCCTGGGCGTCCGCGTCATTTTTCAAAATGCTGATGGCCACACCGTAAAGGCTGTCCCGATATCGGGTCACCTGGTCGGAGAACCATTTCTTTTTCTGCTCACTCCACATGAGGGCTCCTCTTTCTCAGTCTGCCGCACCTCCGTGCGGATTCCGCCCTACTGTGAGCGGCCTGTCTGTCAGGCCCTATAATACCACTTTTCGCTCCGATACACAATCCATCGCCCGCTTCAGGAGCGGTCGGTCCGGCTGCTCATCCTGTTCTCCACAGACTGAAGGACAATCTCATGCCGGGACGCCGAATCAGCCTCGCCGTCCTGCTCCAGCTGAGCCGCAGCCAACAGGTCATACCGCTCTGCCAGCGTGGCCTCCCGGTCCCAGACACGGCTCTCATGATCCCCGGACAGCTTCCATACCGCCACAGCAAAGCACAGGGCAAACACGCTGACCAGCAGCACCGTTCCGATTTTCTGCGCAGCTTCTCTCCACTTCATGTTCCGCAGCCCCCTTTCTCATACAGGGCGGCTCTCGTCTGCCGCCCTTGTGGTTCCTTCTGTCTATTAAGACGCACTCACAAGGCAAAAGGTGACCGGTCGAATTCTTAAAACATCTTAACAGTCTCTTCTCCTGTCCCTGAGCGCATACAGAATAAACCCTGACACCATCCACCGGGCCGCAGACCTGCATCAAAACGGCATCAATTCCGCAGGTCAGAAAAAGGAGCACGCCGCAGAACTTCCATTCCACGGCGTGCCCCAGAGGCTATTGCAATCAGATCAGCTGCTGCTCGTTGATGATCAGCTTGAATTTTAGGTTGAGAAAGGCGGCGGCCTTCTTACACATGATCATCCGCTCCAGGAAGATCTCGAAATAGTCCATCACCGAGCACTCCCGGGTATCAATGGTCAGCTTGAGCTTGATGATGGTATGCTCCTCGTTGATCTTCACCGAGGACTTTTTCACCGCGTGGTTGACTCGGTCATGGGCGTCAAACCTGGCGGGATCCTTTTCCCGCACCCGGCTCTGACGCACATCCGTCTTGTCCGCCAGAATCAGCGCCGCCGCGATGGGGTTGACCGCCACGCCTGTGCCC
>CAMELY010000105.1 GCA_945926565.1 uncultured Clostridia bacterium
CTCCTCGCTCCGGCAGAGGCACCGGCCCCGGAGTCCTTTGAAAAACCGGAAGGTCCAGAAGGTGGGCTTGGGAATACAGCCGTTGGCCACCAGGCCAAAGCCCCCATGGAAGGGGGTGAAGGGCACCCCCTGCTCCTCAAAGATGTCCCCGAAGGTCCAATAGGAGTAGGACTCGTTCCAGTCCCCCAGCCAGGACAGCATCCCGGCCACATAGGCCGCGTTGCGGTTGGTGTCGTGGAGAGGGCAGTTGGGGATGTAGGAGGTGTTGAACTCGGTGATATGAATCTCTTTCCCGGCAAATTCCGGGAAGCTGTCCACAATCTCCCGGGTTCTGCGCAGCGTCTCCCGAATTTCAGCGGGATGATGGAGCTTTGCGTAGCCGTAGTGGCCCACCCGCTCCGGCCTTTCCGTGGTATAGTGGTGGCGGGTGATAAAATCCACCGGAATCCTCTGCTCCCGGCAGAACCGGAGAAAATCCGCCATCCACCGCTCCTCCTGCACGCCGCAGATGGAGGGCCCCCCCACCCGGAACCGGCTGTCCACCGCCTTCACCGCCCGGAAGGTAATCTCAAACAGGCGGAAGTAGGCCTGCTCATCCGCCCCCTGCCAGAAGCCCTCCAGGTTGGGCTCGTTCCAGACCTCCACCGGCCACTGCACCACCTCCTCCGGGCCGTAGCGCTCTATCAGGTGGCGCAAAGTGGCCTGCACCAGGGCGCACCAGCCCTCCTCGTCCCGGGGCGGGGTCACGTTCCCCTTCCAATAGAAAACAGTCTGATCTCCGGAGGCCAGCTTTTCCGGCATAAAGCCCAGCTCCAGGAAGGGACGCAGGCCCTTTTCCCGGTAGCTGTCCATCACCAGATCCAGATAGGTGAAATTGTACTCCGCCCTCCGGACGCCGTCTTCCTCATATTCCTGATAGATCGCCAGATCGTCGGAGAACAGTCCGTGTCCCCGGATATACCGAAAGCCGATCTCCTTCTGCACCAACGCCAGCTGCCGCTGATACTCCTCCTGCAGGGCCAGACCCAGACGGCCGGTGCCCACGCAGTAATCTACCCGGTTATGAAAGGGAAGCTCCCCGTTTTCCAGCAGTTCAATGACCTTTTTCTCCATGCGGCCCATCCTTCCCGGCAAAAGCCGATTTTCTGTCGGCAGTATCATAGCAGATTTCCCTCCGGATTACCAGAGACGGCCCAGAACCTCCTTTCCGCTTCCGGTCATTTCCAGTATGTTTTGCCTCCGAATTTCTCAGCCTAGACACAGACAACGATTGGAAAGGGGCGCTTTGCCATGCATTCTTCCCTCAGCCGCCGGGGGCGCATCCGGGCGGTCAGCTTTTTTGCCGCAGTCCTGGTGCTCTCCATCGGCACCGCCGTCAGCCAGCACGTCCAGCGGATTCAGCTCCAGCGGGCAGTGACCAACAGCTATCTCCACGCCTTCTCCGAGGTCACCGCCAGCCTGGACAAGATGGACGCCGCACTGCAGAAGGGGGTGTACGTCACCACCTCCCCCATGCTCTGCTCCCTGTGCAGCGAGGTCTTTGCCCAGGCCATGACCGCTCAGCTGGCCCTGGGCCAGCTGCCCTTCGCCAATGTGGAGCTGGAGCAGACCGCCGCCTTTGTCTCCACCGTGGGCGACTACGCCCAGGCTCTCTCCCGGTCCGCCGCCCTCCAGGGGGATTCCCTGGATCAGGATATGGAGAGCTGGCAGCAGCTCTCCGCCGCCGCCAAAACCCTCTCCGCTCAGCTGGACGAGCTGGAGCTGGAGCTGTTTGACGGCACCTTTGCCATCGAGGACGTGGCCCAGGCGGAACAGCGGCTCTCTGAGCCCCGGGCGGAGGGGGAGACCACCAGCCTCACCGGTTTTCAGGCCATTGAGGCGGACTTTCCCGAGCTGCCCAGTCTGATCTACGACGGCCCCTTCTCCCAGCATCTCACCGGCAGAACGCCCGCCATGCTGGAGGGCCGGGAGGAGGTCTCGGAGCAGCAGGCTCTGGAGATTGCCCATCTGCTCACCGGCCACAGCGGCCTCAACCTGACCGGCAAGGTGGACGGGGAGATCCCCGCCTACACCTTCACCTGCGGCAATCCGGGAGAGACCTGCACGGTGGAGATCACCCGCCAGGGGGGCGAGCTGCTCTCCTATTTCACCGAAGGGCATCCCGCCGCTCAGAAGCTCACCCCGGAGCAGGGAATCGACGCCGCCCGGCAGTTCCTCGCCCGTCTGGGCCAGGAGGATATGGGCGAGAGCTATTATACCCTTCAGAGCAACATTCTGACTGTCAACTTCTGCTATGCCCCTCAGGGCGTCCGGTGCTACCCCGACCTGGTGAAGGTCTCGGTCTCTCTGGAGGACGGCAGCGTGCTGGGCTATGAGGGCCGGGGCTATCTGGTGAATCACCGGGCCCGGGAGCTGGCTCAGCCCGCTGTCACCCGTCAGCAGGCCCAGGAAAAGGTCTCCTCCCTGCTCACCGTCCTCTCTTCCAATCTGGCGGTCATTCCCACCCGGGGCGAATACGAGGTGCTGTGCTGGGAGTTTCTCTGTGAGGCGGAGGACGGCAGCCATGTGATCTCCTATCTCAACGCCCAGACCGGAAACGAGGAGCAGCTCCTTCTGCTTCTGGAAGACGAGCACGGAACCCTGGCGCTGTAGTTCTTCCTTCTGACGATTATTCTATCATATCTGTCCTTTTTTTCTCTTTTTCAGGTCATTTCGCCAAAGTTATGCCACGGATTGTCTGTTTCTATTGACAATCCGCCGCATTTGGCTAAACTGATACATGATCAGCCGGCTCTGCCGGCCTTTGTATGAGAGAAAGAGAGGATGGTAATCGTGAAATTCAATGTGAAAAGCGAAAATACCAGCGCCCCGATCTATGACGCCCGTGAACTGGGCCGGGGCAAAATGTTCCTGCTGGGTCTCCAGCACACCTTCGCCATGTTCGGCGCTACGGTGCTGGTTCCCCTGCTGACCGGTCTGAGCGTCTCCACCACCCTGCTGATGGCAGGTCTGGGCACGCTGCTGTTCCATTTTGTGACCAAGGGTAAGGTGCCTGCCTTCCTGGGCTCCTCCTTCGCCTTCCTGGGCGGCTATGCCGCTGTGGCTCCGCTGATTGACGGCAAGCCCAACACCGAGATGCTGCCCTACGCCTGCGGCGGCGTGGTGGTGGCCGGCGTGCTCTACCTGATTGTCTCCCTGCTGATCAAGCTGGTGGGCGTCAACAAGGTGATGCGCTTCTTCCCCCCGGTGGTCACCGGCCCCATCATTATCTCCATCGGCCTGATTCTGGCCCCCAGCGCCATCTCCAACTGCGAGACCAACTGGCCCATCGCCCTGGTCGCCCTGGCCACCGTCATCATCTGCAACATCTGGGGCAAGGGCATGATCAAGATCATTCCCATTATGATGGGCATCCTGGTGTCCTACGCGGTGGCTCTGATCACCGGCAATGTGGATTTCTCCTCGGTGAAGGCCACCCTGGATCAGGGCTTCATCGGCGGCGTGGTCGCTCTGCCCCTGTCCACCTCCTCCTTCGCCAAGTTTGACATCAGCGCCATCCTCACCATCGCTCCTCTGGCCCTGGCGACCATGATGGAGCACATCGGCGACATGTCCGCCATCAGCGCCACGGTGGAGAAGAACTTCATCAAGGATCCCGGCCTGCACCGCACCCTGCTGGGCGACGGCCTGGCCACCATCCTGGCCTCCTTCTTCGGCGGCCCCGCCAACACCACCTACGGCGAGAACACCGGCGTGCTGGCCCTGAGCCGTGTCTATGATCCCAAGGTCATCCGGATCGCCGCCTGCGTGGCTGTGGTACTCTCCTTCTTCCCCGCCTTCGCCGCCGTCGTCAGTTCCATCCCCGCAGCCATCATCGGCGGCGTCTCCCTGATCCTTTACGGTATGATCTCCGCCATCGGCGTGCGCAACGTGGTGGAGCATCAGGTGGATTTCACCAAGAGCCGCAACCTGATCATCGCGGCTGTCATCCTGGTCTGCGCCCTGGGCTTCAACTTTAGCGCCAACGGCGGCATCAACTTCTCTGTGCTGGGCGCTGACATCTCCCTGTCCGGTCTGGCCATTGCCTCCCTGTCCGGCATCCTGCTCAATGCCATCCTCCCCGGCAACGACTACCAGTTCAGCAAGGAGTCTGACGACTGATTCCAGCAGGCTCCCTGACTGTATGCCTGCCGTCTCATATGAGGCGGCAGGCTTTTCTTCTGTTTTAGAAATGTAGTTCACATCTTGTTCTCAATTCTGTCGCAGTTTTTTCACCCCTTCTGCAGTGACGTCTGGTATACTTTGGATTGTAAAGAGAGACGGAGTCCACCGCCGTCTGAAATATCTTACGAAAATACTGTGCCCGGCAAATGCAATCGCGCTTGCCGGGCACAGACAATTTCATTTGCTGCCTCTGCTTCTCTCTCAAGTCAAGGGGGCCAGCCGGGGAAGTTGTCGCTCTGTCGTTCACAAAACGTTCTCAAACCTCTCATAATTTCTTCATCCATTGAAATGGCTGGTCTGATATACTTCTCATTGTCAGGAACGAAGCAATCATACAAAACCTCCCTCTCTTTTCTTTCTCTTTTCTCTCTCAAACAGGAGCCCCGGCGCCGGAGAAGCGTCGGGGCTTTCTGTTTTCTCAAGGACTGCCAGTCTGCACAAGCGCAGGATGCCTGTATAACCGCTCCTGTGCTTCATTTCTACGGCTCAGGTTCTGGGCTGCAGACCTATATACAATGCATACAGGAGCTCTCTTCCGTGATCTCTTGGCAGGTGAGAGTGATGCCGTTTGCCTTGCACCAGGCTTTTACATTCTGACCGCTGTTTCTGCACTCCGAAATCCGCCCGGCCCACAGCGCCAGCTTGTTCTGGCTGCTCATTGTCTGAAGTTCTCTGCTCATGAAAATACCCCCGTATTCCGGATAGTTTACGCGACTTGCATATACTATCCGCTACTATACGGGAGTATTGTTCCATGTTGTTTGTCTCGATGCAAGTCGCTGGGAGGTTTTACGCTTACCTTTCTTTTCCTGATAGAATACTTTCCTGCGAAATTTAGGTGCAAATACAATATGATATTTGCAATTCCATTTTGTA
>CAMELY010000106.1 GCA_945926565.1 uncultured Clostridia bacterium
CCGAGCGGTGCGAGGCCATGCGCAACTTTGCCAACAAGATCTGGAACGCCAGCCGGTTCCTGCTGATGAACCTGACCATCGAGGAGAACAAGCTCCCCGACACCCTGGCTCTGGAGGACAAGTGGATTCTCTCCAAGCTGAACACGGTGGTCAAGGAAGTCACCGAGAACATGGAGAAGTATGAGCTGGGCGTGGCTGCCCAGAAGGTCTACGACTTCATCTGGGACAGCTTCTGCGACTGGTATATCGAGCTGACCAAGGCCCGGCTGAACGGCCAGGACGAGGCCGCCAAGACCCAGGCCCAGCAGGTGCTCTGCTACGTCCTCACCGACATTCTCAAGCTGCTGCACCCCTTCATGCCCTTTATCACTGAGGAGATCTGGCAGGCCCTGCCCCATGACGGGGACTTCCTCATGCTCCAGTCCTGGCCGGAGTACAACGAGGCATTTTCCTTCCCGGAGGAGGAGTCCGCCATGGAGCAGATCATGGCCGCCATCAAGGCCATCCGTGCCCGCCGGGCGGAGATGAACGTGGCCCCCAGCCGGAAGGCGGAGCTGCTGGTGGTCACCGACCGGGGCGACGTCTTTGCCCAGGGCGTGCCCTTCCTCCAGCGGCTGGCCTCCGCCAGCGAGGTGACCGTCACCGGCGAGGCCCCCGCCTCTGTGGACGGCCTGGTCAGCGTGGTCACCGCCGATGCCAAGCTGTATATCCCCCTGGCTGAGCTGGTGGATCTGGACGCCGAGCGCAAGCGCATCGCTAAGGAGCTGGAGAAGAAGGAGAAGTACCTCAAGGGGATTCAGTCCAAACTCTCCAACGAGAAGTTTGTCTCCAAGGCCCCCGAGGCGGTCATCCAGCGGGAGCGGGACAACCTGGAAAAGACCCAGCGGGAGATCGCTCAGCTCACCGAGAGCCTGAAGGCGCTGGGATAACCGGAATAACTGCATTTTTTCAGAAGCAAGGCCGCTTCCCCGGTGGGAGGCGGCCTTTGGCATATCCATTTGTCATTTCTGCGGGTGAAAGCGGCGTTTATGAATGGTGGTGCACCACCGTAGGGGCGGGCTTCCGCGCCCTCCCGTCCATCTGCGGTGACCTTGGGACGGACGGGCACAGAGGCCCGCCCCTACGGCTCTTTGAATGAGATAGGTTAGGAACGATGACCTCTCACCAGAGCGAGGGCAAAAGGGGATAAAATTCTCAGCATCACCCGGCATTCGCCAAACTTTTCAATCAAATAAAGCTACAATCACCCTGTACCCACCCGAAAGGGGCCGGTACAGGGTGATTTTTACATCTCACACAGGAAAAGACTGGAGGAATCGCTATGCCTGCCACCTGCCAAAACGAGGGGCGCCAGCTCTGCTGGAGTCTGGAGGGGGAGATCGACCACCACCGGGCCCAGAACATCAGCCAGGCCCTGGAGCGAGAGATTTCGCTCCGTCTGCCCCAGAGCCTGGAGCTGGACTTCTCCCGGGTCACCTTTATGGACTCCTCCGGCATCGCCCTGGTGCTCCGGGCCCACCGGCTGATGAGCGAGCTGGGGGGCAGTCTGACCCTCAAGGCGGTGCCCCGCCAGGCGGCCCGGGTGCTCCGGGCGGCGGGGCTCCACCGGCTGATCCCCATGGAAACCAGATAACGTCCGAGGGAGGATGATACATATGAAACCGATCAACAGCGCAAAAATCGAATTTCTCAGCCGAAGCGCCAACGAGGGCTTTGCCCGCTCCAGCGTTGCCTGCTTCGCCGCCCAGCTGGATCCCACCCTGGAGGAGCTGGGAGACATTAAGACGGCGGTCTCCGAGGCGGTGACCAACGCCATTGTCCACGGCTACCCCGACCAGCTGGGCCGGGTGCTGATCAAGCTCCGGCTGTTCCCGGAAAATCTCCTGGAGATCACCGTCCAGGACTGGGGAGTAGGCATCCCGGACATCCAGCAGGCCCGTCAGCCCATGTACACCACCGGCGGGGAGGAGCGCAGCGGCATGGGCTTTACCATTATGGAGAGCTTTATGGACAATATTCGGGTACGCTCCACCCCGGGCCGGGGGACGGTGGTGATTATGCGGAAAAAGATCTCCCTCCGCACCCGGCCATGACCCTGCGCCGGGGTGAGCTGCTGGCCGCCGCCCAACAGGGGGACAAGGGGGCCTGCGAGGTTCTGCTGTCGGAAAACGACAAGCTGATCTGGAGCATTGTCAAGCGCTACGCCGGCCGGGGGGCGGAGACGGAGGATCTGTTCCAGCTGGGCTGCATCGGCTTCCTCAAGGCGGTGCAGAGCTTTGACCCGGCCTACGGCACCCAGTTCTCCACCTACGCCGTCCCCAAGATCGCCGGGGAGATCCGACGCTTCCTCCGGGACGACGGGGCCATTAAGGTGAGCCGGGGCCTGAAGGAGCAGGCCTTTCAGCTCCGCGGCGCCCGGGAACAGCTGGCCAATCAGCTGAATCGGGAGCCTACCCTCTCGGAGCTCTCCGCCCACACCGGCCTCTCGCCGGAGGAGATTGCCGCCGCCGACACCGCCTCCAGCGCCGTCACCTCCCTCCAGAGCGAGACGGCGGAGGGCCTGACGCTGGAGTCCCTGCTGGGGGATCAGGGCATCGAGGGGGCGATTGTGGAGTCGGTCTCCCTGCGCCAGGCGGTGCAGGAGCTGGAGGAGCGGGAGCGGATGGTGATCCTGCTGCGCTACTTCCGGGGCTTCACTCAGGACCGCACCGCCAAAGTCATCGGCGTGAGCCAGGTGCAGGTCTCCCGCATCGAGCGCCGGGCGGTGGAGCATCTGCGAAAAAAGCTGGAATAAGGGAGAAGATCGTGCTATAATGCTGCCGAAGCAAAAGGAGGCAGTGTTATGGGCTATACCGCAGTGATTTTTGACATGGACGGCACCGTCCTGAACACCCTGGAGGATCTGGCGGACGCCGTCAATGCCATGCTCCGCCATGAGGGCCTGGGGGAGATCTCCGTGGACCAGGTGCGCCGGAGCGTGGGCAACGGGGTGGCGGTGCTGATGGAGAAGACCCTGCCCGGGGGGCGGGCCTATCCCCGGTATGACGAGGCCACTGCCTTCTACCGGGCCTATTACGAGAGCCACTGCCGGATCAAGACCGCCCCCTATCCCGGCATTCTGTCTCTGCTGGACGAACTGAAGCGCCGGGGAATTGCCCTGGCGGTGGTCTCCAACAAGCAGGACGCCGCAGTCAAGCCCCTGAGCCGGGCCTTTTTCGGAGACCGGATGGCGGTCTCCATGGGTGAGGCCCCCGGACTCCGGCGCAAGCCCTACCCGGATATGGTCTGGGCGGCCATCGAGCAGTTGGGCAAGGGCCGGGAGGAGTGCCTCTATGTGGGGGACTCGGAGGTGGATGTGGCCACGGCGCAAAATGCCGGACTGGACTGCTGCTCGGTGACCTGGGGCTTCCGGGACCGGGCGCTGCTGGAGTCTCTGCATCCGAGCTTTCTGATCGACCGGCCGGAGGAGCTCTTAAGATTGGTATAAAATGACGTCCCGATGCGGAATCAGCAGCCGCATCGGGACGTGTCATTTTCTGCAAAGCGCCGGAAAGACATTCAGGTCAGGCGATCAGTTCTCAGCGGCGACTGTGATCAGGGAACGGAAGAATTGGTTGCAGATATCCTGATCAACATCAACCTCTGTCGTGTCTCCCAAGGCATCCCGTTCCGGATGAAACTGAACGCCCAGGGCAAAGCGATTTGCCTGGTACTCGACCGCTTCGATGATGCCGTCGTCCGTCCAGGCCACCGCAGTCAGCCCAGGGGCAATCCGGTCCGGATCAATGGCCTGGTGATGGTAGGTGGCGGCGTTGGTAAGGGTTGTGCCGCCGACAATGTCACTGAGCCACTTGGAGTCGGGATCAATCTGGTGAATGTCGTGGTAAGGCATGTCGCTGTTTTTGTGGTAGACGCCGGTTTCGGAAGGGGAGGACAGGTCGTTCTCCTCCAGGTAGTCGTTGATATCCTGAATCAGTCCGCCGCCCAGGGCCACATTGAGCACCTGCTCACCACGGCAGATGGCCAGCAAGGGCACATCCAACCGGATGGCCTGCTGGGCCAGGTGGTAATCCGAGGTGTCCCGGACAGGATCGATATGGTAGGAGCCGTCAATCTCCTCTCCATAGAGCGCCGGGTCAACATCGCCGCCGCCGGTCAGCCAAACGCCGTCCACCTGAGAGAGGGCTTCCACAGCCGAGGCCTCATCTGTAATTTGAGGCAGCTCCACCGGTGTGCCGCCGTTGCGCAGAATATCTTTCTTGTAAGAGGTGAGATCCTGATCGTCTGATTCCCAGGAGATGCCGATCTTGGGGCGGAGCACCCGGTCGGTAAGGCAGACGGCAGTGGCCCGGCCCTGATCGTCCAGGATCAGGTCTGCGGTAAAGGCCCAGGTCTGCTCGTCCAGGGCGGCGGTCAACTGGGGCAGCGAGGTGATCTGGGTCCCGGTGAGGTCGATCACTGTGGCGTTTTCCACTGAAATGGTGTGGGTCACGTCATATTCCAGCTGATCATTTTGGATACAGTAGAGCAGAGCCGAGCCGATGGTATGAAACGCGGGCTTTGATTCCCCCTCCGCCGGCGGCGGGGAGTCCGGTTCCGGATCCGGCTGGACAGGGGCGGAGTGAGGTGTGGGGGCCTGGGATGCAGGCGGGGTCACAGAAGCCGCCTGACGCCGGGTGAGAATCACATTCCCCAGCACCAGGGCCAGCACGACGGAGACTGCGGACAGAACGCAGCACAGCCCCACCAGCCAGCGGGGTGCAGACTGTCGTTTCATAGGAATACCTCCGCGAGATGATAAAAAGGATGGGTTAAAACAGCAGAAATCCTCAGCCTGCGCAGAGAATATCCGGAAAAACGGTACAAAAATCCTGATCGGAAAAGGAAATAATTGGATTTTCAGGAGAAAACGGCAGATGCGGAAGCTGGTAGACATAATTGTAGCGGAGGAGCACGGCGGTTGCAAGGGAGTTTGGTCGTTGTCAGGAGAAGTAAGATTTCTGGCTGGCCTGTGGGAGCCATATCTTAAAAAAGGATTAAAACGGAAATTTTCGCTTGACAGAGCTGTATTACTGTATTATTATC
>CAMELY010000107.1 GCA_945926565.1 uncultured Clostridia bacterium
TGCAGGTGACAGCCGACCCGGTGCTCTCCCTGCCCATCCGGCCCGGGGGAGGGGAGAGGAGCCAGCTTGCCTGGGTGATTCACGGCCGGTACTGTACCCCGGCAGTCTGCCGGGCGCTGGGCGAGGCCATGTCGGAGCTGAACCGGCAGGGCTGCACCTCCTGGCTGCTGCCCTTCTGCCCTGAAGAGGATCTTCCTGTGCTGGAGACACTGCCCCCCTGGGGCCGGCCGGTATCCCGGGAGCAGCTCTGGCCCCGGCTGCGGCGGTGCGGTGTAGTGATCTCCATGCGACTCCACGGTCTGATCCTGGGGGCGAAGCTGGGTGCGGAGTTCGTCTCCCTCACCTGCGATCCCAAATCCGACGCCTTTCTGGCAGAGCTGGGGCGGCCCTCCGGGCTGCCGCTGGACGAGATGACCGCCTCCGGATTGGTTCAGGCGGTTCAGGAACGCCGGATGGGCCACGGAGGAGAGGACGGCCCCGCATTGGCGCGGCTGACCGCCCGGCTGGAGGAAAACCGGAAGCTTCTTCAGAAGATTTTAACCGCCCATTCATGAAAAACGAAACCGCATCCGTTATACTGTTATGCAACATTATTTCGGAGAGGACAGGTAATCATGCTGGAGGTACTTCAAACACTGGACGGGGGCATTCTCCTCTGGATTCAGGAGCACTTACGGATGGACTGGCTCACCGCCCTGCTCACCCGGTATACCAACCTGGGAGAGGCGGGGGTGATCTGGATTGTCATCGCCCTGATTTTCCTCTTCATTCCGAAAATGCGGAAGGCGGGGCTGCTCAGTCTGGCGGCCATGCTGATCTGCTATGTCTGCAATGACCTGGTGATCAAAAATCTGGTCATGCGGCCCCGGCCCTTTCTGTCGGTGGAGGGGCTGCTGCCTCTGATTCAGCGGCCAGACTCCTACTCCTTCCCATCCGGCCACTCCTGCTCCTCCTTCGCCGCGGCCAGCGTCTGGGCGCAGACCCTGGAGGGGCGCTGGGCCAAGGGGGCGAAAATCCTGCTGCTGGTCATGGCCATGGTGATGGCCCTCTCCCGGCTCTATGTAGGGGTACATTACCCCACCGATGTACTGGTGGGCAGCCTGCTGGGTGTGCTGGGCGGCTGGCTGGTCTGCCGGTGGCTGGGCCCGGTCTATGACCGGCGGCTGAGCAAAAGAAGAGCGGAATAAAAAGCGGGAGACTTCCGACGGTTATTTGGAAGTCTCCCGCTTTTTCCCGAAGAGCTCTACCCCGCCCATGACCAGCAGATAGACCCCGAAGCATTTGCGCAGCAGCCCAGCGTCGATCCGGGTGGCCAGAAAGGCGGCGGCCGCCGCGGTCACCGCGCCCGCCCCGGCTGCCCAGAGGACAGGCCCCTTTTTCAGATAGCCGTTTTGCATGTGCCCGGGCAGGGCGGCGGCGGAGACAGGCAGGAAGTAGAGCAGATTCACCGCCTGGGCGGTCTGCTGGGGCATCCCGGCGAACAGAGTGAGCCAGAGCAGCAGCAGCGTCCCGCCCCCCAGGCCGAAGGCGGAGAGCAGCCCGGTGATTCCGCCAGCCAGAATGCCGGTCAGCCAGTCTGCAGCAGACATCGAATCCCTCCATAGAGCAGAAACAGCGCGAACACCCGGCGCAGCAGGGTGGGGGAGACCCGCCGAAAGATCCTGCCCCCGGCAAAGCCGCCAACCAGCCCGCCCAACAGATAGGGCAGGGCGGCGGACAGATCCAATGCCCCCCGGAGCCAGTAGACCCCGGCGGAGACCAGGCACAGGGGGAGAATCACCGCCACAGAGGAGGCGAAGGCCTGTTTCTGCTCTGCTTTGGCCCAGCGGAGGAGAAGCGGCACCAGAATCATCCCGCCTCCGCCGCCGAAGAGGCCGTTGGCCGCTCCGGCCAGGGCGCCGGAGACCGCCCATTTTCCATTCTCATGCAGTCGACGCAAAAAAATCCCTCCCCCGTCAGTATGGCGGGGGAGGGACTGCTTATACATATTCCGGGCAGCTTATTTGCTGACGTAATCCATGAGGAAGTTGGAGGAGCTCTCCTGAGCCTCAGTGGCGGAGGTCAGCCAATCCTGATAGCGCTCCTGCTGGATGGCGTTGGAGGCGACGGTCTGCCAGTAATACAGATCGTTGTAGCCGTTGAAGTAGACCAAACGATAGCCGTGGAGCGTCTCGTCCCGGACGATCTCGTAGTCGCCCACCTGATGCTCAGAGCCAAAGAGCCACTCGTTGACCTCGGTGTTCTGAACATCCTTGGCCACATTGGTGTAGCTGGTGGTGGAGCCGTCGGTGTTCTCCTGGGCCATGGCCAGGAAGCTGTCTGCGTCGCCGCCGTCTGCCAGCCACTGGGCCTCCAGAGCTTCGATCTCAGTCAGAGCGGCGTCCCAATCATACTGAACCTCAGAGCTGGCGGAATCCTCGTTGCTGTCTTCGCTCTCCAGCTTGTCGGCCTGGATCAGCAGGTTGTAGAAGTCCACGCCGTTGTACTCCTCCAGGGTGCGGCTGTTGAACTTGACCACATAATAGCCGTAGAGATACTCCTCGTCATTGCTGTCGGTCCGGGTATCTTCAACCTTACCCACCTCACCGGCAGTCCGGGCCTCGTCGCTCAGCCAGATGCCGAAGGGATAGTAGGACAGGGAAGAGGAGGACAGATTGCTCAGATCGTTTGCGCCGGTCTCGGTCACAATAGAGGCAACCTGCTCAGCGTCGCCGGCCTCCATAGCGGCCTGCAGCTTGTCAGCCTGCTCCTTCAGCGTCTCCTGCGCGGCGGCCAGCTCATCGGCGTCAAAGTCGACGGCGTTGCCGTCGTCGTCGTACTGGGTCTGCAGGCCGATGGTCAGCAGATAGGCCTCATAGTCAAAGGTATCCAGAGAGGCGGCGTTCTCCTCATAATAGCTGTTCATATCCGCCTCGGTGACCTCAAAGCTCTCGGTCAAATGGGAGGCATAGTCCTGAGCCAGATAATACTGGGTGACCACCTTCTTGAAGGCAGAGGGGGTCATGTACCGGCCGTAGGCATAGGTCAGATAGGAGGACTCAGTGAGGCCGTACTGCTCAGCTGCGGAGCGGACAGACTCGATGGTGCTGTCCACATTGGCCTGCCCCTCCTCGGAGATCTTGTAGCCCTCCTCCTTGGCTGCCTTGGTCAGAGCGCTCACATCGCTGAGAGAGGCCAGGGCGTTGTCCAGCAGGTAGTCATACCAGGTCTGGCCCTCGCTGATCTCCTGCTCCTTCAGGCTGATGCTGGTGTCCAGGCCATAATAGCTGGCATAGGCGGCAATGTTGTTGTACTCATTAAAAAAGTAATAATCTACATCGGTGACGCTGTAGCTCTGGCCGCCCACGGTATAGGCGGGGGCGTTGCGCTGAATGACGCCGGAGTCCCAGATCAGCAGGGCCGCCACCAGAATGGCGGTGACAGCGGCAATGACGGCGTAGATGCGGTGCTTTTTGGCGCGCTCCCGCTGCTCCTGAGCCTCCTGGCGGCGGCGCAGGGAGAGATTGCTCAGATCATCCTGAGCAGTAGTAGTCTGCTTTTTTTTGAACATATCTTTTTGCCTCCTGTGTATCGCCCCGGCTGTCCGCAGACAGCCGACAAAGCATACAAATCAAACTTTAGACATTATATACGATACAATAGAAAGATGCAAGAAAAAAATAAGGACCAGGGGCAAAACCCTGGCCAGATTGCCGAAAAAAGGATGATCAACGTTTGCTGGAGTCTCAGAGCACGGGACTAAGCCGGCATTTGACAGACAAAAACCCCGCTCTGGCCGTGTGACCCAGTTCAAACCTGCACCAAAGGGCAGGTGGGACGCTTCCGACTGGCTTTACTGCTTCCAACTTCCGGCGCAAAGGCGCGGGGAGGCCTGCAAACCACCAGACGAGCTGTGCATCCCGTTTGAGAATTGTGGGTTTAAATATGAGCCATCACGAACCGAGCAGGGCAATTTGCTATTGTGCGATCAGAGGGTTATTCCTCGGGGTCAGAACCGGCGTCCTCGTCCTCTTCGTCTTCAAAGAGGGACTCCATAAACAGATCGTAGACGGCATTCAGCTCCGCCTCGTCCTCAATGGTGACCAGTTCCTCTTCCTCACCGTTGTCAGAGACAACCTTCAGGATGATCAGGCCGTAGTCCTCGTTGTCCTCGGCGCTTTCCGCCTCATCCTCCGGAATCGTGGGGAAGAAAGCCATATAGACCGCGCCGCTGTATTCTACCGTGTCCAGATATTCCAGTTCAATCTCGTTGCCGTCCTCATCGGTCAGCGTAATAAAGGTGCTCTCGAATTCTTCACTCATCGAACTCACCGGCCTTTCTGTTTCATGCCCCTATTGTACCCTGCTCCGGGGAAAAATGCAAGGGGGAAAAGAAAGCATTTTTCGGAAAGCGCTTCCGGCTTTCTGCCCGACATCAGGAGCCCAAATCCTCCAGCAGGGCGGTGAGCTCTGCTCTGCTTTCGACGGAAATCCCATGCTCCAACGCCTCCCGATCCTGGCGGGGGAGCAGAGAGGCGGTGACGCCGGTGCGCCGGATCAGGGCGTCTCCCTGGAAGACGCAGACCTCGTCGTCCACGGTCCGGATCAGGTAGCCGGAGGTTTCCAGTACGGCGGCGGATGCCTGAATCGGCTCAACGGCATTGACTTGCCGGGCAGTTTCCCGGGAATCTGCCGTGAAAGCGGCGGCAAAACAGGCCAGCAGCGCGAAGAACAGGGTCAGACTGGCGGCAGCGGCCAGCAGAGAACGTCTTTTTTTCATGTAACACACCTCCTGAGGGATGGGGAATGCGGCTCAAAACGGCCCGAAATGCCCCGCTCAGCCTACAGTTTCCCCGGATTCCAAGAGATTTATTCGAAGAAATTCTAAAAAATTGTGGATAGCCTTGCAATACCGGGCAATTTTTGGCATAATACAATGGAGTCAATTTGACAGTGATGTTATGATGAACAAGATGCTGTCAGCTGTTATCTGCCGCCCGGCCTGCAGCCGGCGCGGGGTTACCAGG
>CAMELY010000108.1 GCA_945926565.1 uncultured Clostridia bacterium
TGGGGCCGCCGGAGGTCATGGCCTTGACAAACAGGAAGGCCATATTGATGGTGGAGATGATGAAGAAGGTGAGGGTGGTGCGGATATTCGTCCAGATTAGCGGGATAGTGATCTGGAAAAACTGGGTCACCCGGCCCGCCCCGTCCAGGCTGGAGCTCTCATACAGGCTCTGGGGCACACTGGACATGGAGGCCATGTACATGACCATGTAGTAGCCGATGGCCTGCCAGACCATGGCAATGATCAGGCTGACCATAACCAGGGACTCGCCCTTCCACAGGATGGGGTCGCTCATATCCCGAAACAGGCCGATGATGCTGTTGAGCATGCCGTTTTCCGGCTTATAGATGGCGGAAAAGATGCCGGAGATGACAACAACGGAGAGAATGTTCGGAATATAGAATATCACACGGAAGAAATTTTGTCCCTTAATTTTTTCCCGGGTCAGAATGCCCGCAAAGACCAGGGCGAAGGCGAAGGTGACCACCGTCACCACAATAATGAGCAGAATGGTGTTCTGCATGGAGCGGATAAAGCTGGCGTCCTGAAACAGGGTTTTGAAGTTGTCCAGGCCCACAAAGGTCTCGGTGGGAGAATAGGCGCCCCGCTGAAACAGGGACATGCGGAAGACGTTGAGGGTGGGCAGGATCATGAAGATGAAGAACAGAATGGACGCCGGGGCGATGCACAGGGCCAGAAAGCCGCTGCGTCCTCTATGCTTTCCCAAAAGGCTCCTCTCCTTTCTGCCGGGCAGGGCCCGGCGGTACAGGAAGCGGAGGCGGCGGGCAGACTCTACCCACCGCCCCATTTGCTTCCGGCTGATATGAACTTGGGAGATTACTTCAGCTTGGCCCGCATCTGATCGCTGGCGGCCTTGACGCTGTCGATCCACTCCTGCTCGGTCATGGTGCCGGAGACCAGGGAGTTCACCGGGTCGAAGAACACGGTGCGCACCTCCAGGCCGGGGATGGCCTCAAAGGCGGCGAAGTTGCCCATGGCGGCCTTGGCGCCGTTGTCATAGATGGAGTAGAACATCACATTGTCCCCGTCCAGCTTGTCGGCAATGTTGAGCACCGGCTGAATAGCGCCGGACTTGGCAAAGATCTCGCAGGCAGTGTCGCTGTACAGGAAGGCCACAAACAGCTTGGCCGCGTCCTGATTGGCGGCGCCGGCGGGAATCCAGCACTGCTCAAACCAGGTGTAGCTGTAGCTGTTGCCGCCTGCCTCCACGGCGGGCAGGGCGGTCATGCCCCACTGGAAGCCGTCAGCCCGGGGCGCTTCCGCCATCTCGCCCACAATCCAGGTGCCGTTGGGCATGAACAGCGCCTTGTTGTCCAGCACCAGCTGCTGGTTCTGGGTGAAGTCCTGGTCGTTGGCCTGGGCGGGGGTGATGGGGTTGGTGTAGGTCGCCAGCTTGGCCACGATGTCGAAGCAGGTCTGGGCCTCGGGGGTGTCCCAGATGCCCTCCTCGTAGTGAGTGGCCTTCTCAAAGAACTCGGGGCCGCCCACGGAGTACATCAGGGCATAGAAGAAAGCGTCAAAATAACCGGTGGTGGGATAGGTGAAGAGGTAGATGCCCTCCTCCTGCGCCTTGTCGCCCAGGGCCCACATCTCGTCCCAGGTGGCGGGGACTTCCCAGCCCTTCTCCGCAAACAGGCCGGCGTTGTAGAACAGGCCGCAGGGAGAGTAGAACATGGGGGCCAGATAGGTCTTTCCGTCGCCGTAGGGGTTGGTGAGGGAAGTCTCGGTGAAGCCGCCGGCGATCTTGTCGGAGACCAGAGCCTCCTCACCGGGGACGGTCATGGACAGCACGTCGGTGATGTCGGCAATCAGGTTGTCCTTGATGAACTGCTCGGTCAGGCCTGCCTCACGGCCGGTGGCCAGGTGCACCACGTCGGGATACTCGCCGCCCTGCATGGAGGGGCCGATGACGTCCTCCAGCTTCTTGTCGGTGATCAGATCCACCTGAATGCCGGTGAGCTCGGTAAAGGCGGCGCAGACCTCTGTCCACATCTCAGAGCCATAGGCAGTCTCAATGGCGGCCACCTGGATGGTGGTGCCGGCGTAAGCGGCGTAGGGATTGTCG
The DNA here is from genome assembly GCA_945926565.1 of uncultured Clostridia bacterium. Lineage (GTDB taxonomy): Bacteria > Bacillota > Clostridia > Oscillospirales > Oscillospiraceae > Onthomonas. The sequence goes on from CAMELY010000108.1 coordinate 2,087, forward strand.
GAAGCGGGCTCCTCAGCGGGCTCCCCGGCCGGCTCCTCAGCGGGGGCTGCGTCCCCGGACTGGGTGGGCTCCTCAGCGGCTGGCTTTTCGCCGGCGCTGCCGCCGCAGCCGGCCAGCAGAGACAGCATCATGGAAAGGGCCAGCAGGATGCTCAGTACCTTTTTCAATTTCATTTTCTTGACCTCCTGGAATCAAATTTGTGCGGCGTCTCTTCTCCGCCTGCACATCCTGACTTCAGTATACCGGTTCCGCTCTCTGATTCAATGCTATTCTTGCTGTACTTTTTAGTTATCTTGCGTTCGCCCTAAAGTTTGGATAAACAGTCAAAAAATGTTCCTCTCTTTTGTGCAGAATGTCAATTTAATGTGCTAAAATTTCCCTCATATCACGCTATTTCTGTCTGTTCTTCTGTTTGACTTTCAAACCACGCCGCAGAGTCCCTCTGTCTGTCCCGCTCCGTTTTCCGGCATTTTGCCTGAATTTTTGAAATTTCAGCAGAACCCTCTTGTATGTCCCTGTGTTTCGTATTATAATCTGTAGCAAAGATATTGTCAACGCAATCGCAATATTTCTAAAAAGGAGGCCCATCGTGAGCAACAACCGGTATGATCTGGCAGCTTCCCAGGAAAGCCCCATCCGCAACGCCGCCCGGCTGCTTTATGTGAGCACCGCGAAATACGGCGGCGACTGGCACAGCGTCCCCCACACCCACGCCTGTGCAGAGCTGTTCTATGTGGTGGGGGGCCGGGGCCAGATCCGCATTGAGGATCAGCTCCACCCAGTCTCCGCCGACGACCTGGTCATCGTCAACCCCAACGTGGAGCACACCGAGGTGAGCCTGAACGCCAACCCTCTGGAGTACATCGTCCTGGGTGTGGAGGGGTTGGAGCTGTCGGTGAGCAGTGAGGAGGATGACCGCTTCTGCATCGTCAGCTTCCGGGGCTGCAGCGAGGACATGCTCTTCTGCCTGCGCAGCATGCTCCGGGAGATCGAGGGGCATCAGCTGGGCTTTGAGTCGGTCTGCCAGGACTTTTTAGAGATCCTGGTGGTGCGGCTGATGCGCCGCTCCAATTTCACCGCCACCCTCACCCCCACGCATCACCCCAGCAAGGGCTGTACCGCCGTCCGCCGCTACATTGACGGACATTTTAAGGAGAATCTCAACCTGGACATGCTGGCCCAGGTGGCCCAGGTAAACAAATACCACATGGTGCACGCCTTTTCCAGCGAATACGGCATCTCTCCCATGAATTACCTGATCTCCCGCCGTATTCAGGAGAGCTGCTATCTGCTGCGCAGCACCAACCATTCCATGTCCCAGATCGCCCAGATGCTGGGCTTCTCCTCCCCCAGCTACTTCTCCCAGACCTTCCGCAAGCTGGAGGGGGTCAGCCCCATGGAGTACCGCCGCAGCAGCCGCAGCAACACCGGAACCCGGCCCGCAGAGTCCGCCGCCGCGGGCAGAAAATAAAAATAAAGGAGCAGATTTACATGGCACAGGCAGAATTGCAACTTCAGGAGGCGCTGGCCGCCTATTCCTTCCCCGCGCCCATGGCAGGGACCGTCCGTTACGGCTGCGGCCACATCAACGACACCTTCTGTGTCCTGACTCAGCCCAAGGAGGGGGACTGCATCCGCTACATCCTCCAGCGTCTGAGCACCGCCGCCTTCCCCCACCCGGAGCAGGTGATGGAGAACATGGTCTCTGTCACCGGCTATCTCCGCCGGGAGATCGCCGCTGCCGGCGGGGACCCCGCCCGGGAGACCCTCACCGTCCTGCCCACCCGGGAGGGCAAGCCTTATTTCCGGGATTCTCAGGGCCAGGTCTGGCGGCTGATGCCCTATATCGAGGGAACTGACTGTCTGCAGTCCGCCGACACCCCAGAGCTGTTCGAGGCCTCCGCCCTGGCCTTCGGGCGCTTCCAGCGGATGCTCCGGGACTACCCCGCCCAGACCCTCCACGAGACCATCCCCCGCTTTCACGACACCGAAAACCGATTCTCCAAATTCCAGGCCGCCCTGGCCGCCGACCCCATGGGCCGGGCCGCCTCAGTACAGCGGGAGGTGGACTTCGTTCTGGCCCGGCAGGCGGACTGCGGCGTGGCCCTGGCCGCCCAGCGCCGTGGAGAGCTGCCCCTGCGGGTGACCCACAACGACACCAAGCTGAACAACGTCCTCTTCGACCGCAAGACCGGCAGGGCCCTGTGCGTCATCGACCTGGACACGGTGATGCCCGGTCTCTCCATCAACGACTTCGGCGACTCCATCCGCTTCGGCGCCAACCACTCCGCCGAAGACGAGCAGGATTTGAGCAAGGTAAACTTTGATCTCTCCCTCTACGAGGTCTACACCCGGGGCTTTCTGGCCGGGGCCGGCGGGGCGCTGACCCAGGCGGAGCTGCACTATCTGCCCTGGGGGGGCCGGCTGATGACGCTGGAGTGCGGCATCCGCTTTTTGACCGACTACCTGGAGGGTGACCACTACTTCCACACTCAGCGGCCGGGGCAGAATCTGGACCGGTGCCGCACCCAGTTCAAGCTGGTGGCGGATATGGAGGGGCAGTTCGGCCGGATGGAGGCCATTGTGGCCCGGTACGCCGGGTGAATCCAATCAGTTTTTTCCTCAAAACAGCGAAAAAGTTCCCCGTTTATCAGGCATTGGTCTGATAAACGGGGAACTGTTTTTCCTTTCGGGCCGCTCAGCTCTCCAGCATATCCAGGGTGCAGGTCTGGGCGATGCTCTTGCGGATCTC
>CAMELY010000109.1 GCA_945926565.1 uncultured Clostridia bacterium
GAGGTCATGGATATCTCCTGGGTCTACCAGCGCGACCCGGTGGAGATCACCGTCCGTCCCGTGGCCCAGGACCGGCCTGACATCCAGCAGTACCGCATCCTGCTCTCCGACCGGAGTCAGAAGCTGGACACCCTGCTGGGCCTGCTCCGGGGCGGCAATTACGAGCGCACCATCGCCTTCTGCAACACCAAGAACATGACCGACCGGCTGGCTGCCCTGCTCCAGCAGCACCGCATCTCCGCCCAGCCCATCCACGGGGACATCCCCCAGAAGAACCGGGAACAGACCCTCCAGGCCTTCCGGGACGGCAAGCTCCGGGTGCTGGTGGCTACCGACGTGGCCGCCCGGGGCCTGGACATCGACGATGTGGACGCGGTGTTCAACTACGACGTGCCCGATGAGAATGAGTACTATATCCACCGCATCGGCCGCACCGGCCGGGCGAGGAAGCACGGCGTCAGCTACACCTTCGTTGGCACCGTCACCGAGGAGATCAAGCTCAATGAGATCATCCGCAGCCAGAAGTTTGACGTCCAGACGCTGAAATATGACGAGGACGGCTGCCTCATGCTGGTGGAGGACAAGCAGTAATTTCCAAACCCCGCAAAAACGCCTCAGAATCCCTTTCATCCGGGTTCTGAGGCGTTTTTCGGCTTATTCGGACAGCTGGCCGTCCAGATAGACGGCGGCGTCCATCAGGTAGTTGCGCTCCTGCTCCTCCAGCTTGCCGCAGTCGCAGGCGGCGGCCAGGGCGGGGTCGATGGGCAGCTGGGCCAGGACGATGACCTGGTTCTCGGCGGCCACCTGGGCAATCTTGCTCTCACCGAAGATGCTGTGCCGCTTGCCGCAGTCGGGGCACTGGAAGTAGCTGAAATTCTCCACCAGGCCCAGGACGGGGACGTTCATGAGCTGGGCCATCTTCAGCGCTTTGGTGACAATCATGGACACCAGATCCTGGGGGGAGGTGACCACCACGATGCCGTCCACCGGCAGGGACTGGAATACCGTCAGGGGCACATCGCCGGTTCCGGGAGGCATATCCACAAACAGGTAGTCCACGTCCCCCCAGTACACATCCGTCCAGAACTGTTTGACGCAGCCGGCGATGACCGGGCCCCGCCAGACCACCGGATCCGTCTCGTGGTCAGTGAGCAGGTTGAGGGAGATCACCTTGATGCCCTTGGCGGTCTCCGCCGGGAGCATGCCGGCGTCGGTGGCCATAATGGGGCCGGTAAGGCCGAAGCCCTTGGGGATAGAGGGGCCGGTGATGTCGGCGTCCAGGATGCCCACCTTTTTGCCCAGCCGGCTCATGGCCACGGCCAAGGAGGAGGTGACCATGCTCTTGCCCACGCCGCCCTTGCCGCTGACCACGCCGATCACACGCTTGATGTGAGAGGCGGCGTTGGCGGGGGCGTGGATGTCCTGGGGCTGAGTGCGTTCCCCGCAGTTGGCGCTGCAGGTGGAACAGTCATGCGTACATTCTGCCATGCTGAATTCTCCTTTAAAGGAATCTCGGATACAGGAAAGAGATTCCAATGCTATTCCGCATTAGTATAGCACAATTTTGAGAAAGGTAAAGGGGGTTGCTCAGTGCCGGTCATAGCTGCCGCCGCCGATAAACTCCCGGATCAGGGAGTCCTTCGCCACCAGAGCGCTGTCGATGGGCACAAACCGGTCAAAGGCCCAGATCATCTCCAGAATCTCCCGCCGGCGGACGTTTTCCTCGGGAATCGCCTGGAAGAGAGGCTCTGCGTACTGCCGCAGGACGTTCACCTCATAGGGCAGGGAGGAGTCGAAAATCAGGTTGGCCCGGTTCTTGTAGGGAGAGATGAACATCTTTTCCCCCCGGCGCACGTTGTCCCACATGGCCAGGGTCTCCTCCACATTGGTGCCACGGAAGTTCAGATCCCGCACCGCCCGGCGGGTCAGCCGCATCCAGGTGCCCTTAAAGACGATCTTTCCCAGCCGGAGCACATTGGAGCGGGCGGAGATATACACCTTGAAGGCGTTGAGGTGCTGCCCCGCCAGGTCATCATTCAGGGCGTGGATCCCCTCAAAGACGGCAATCTCGTCCTTCCCCAGCCGGAGAGGCGTCCCCTCTCCCTCTGCCCGGCGCTGGTGGGTGAAGTCGAACTGGGGCACCAGGATCTCCTCCCCCCGCTCCAGAGCGGAGAAGTGCCGGTCCAGCAGCTCCATGTCCAGGCACCGGGGAGACTCGTAGTCGTAGTCCCCCTCCGGGGTCTTGGGGCCGTTGACCCGGTCGGGGGTCATAAAATAGTTGTCCAGGGCGACGGCGTGGGTCATGACTCCCCGGCGCTCCAATTCCTCTTCGATTTTCAGCGCCGTGGTGGTCTTGCCAGAGCCGGAGGGGCCGGAGAGCAGCACGATGGGGCTTTTCTTCCGGTTTGCCAGAATGTCCTCTGCCGCCTGGCACACATGGCGGTGGAAGTTCTGGTCGCTCTCCGCCAGGAAAGCGGCGGGGTCGCTCTGAGCCCGGCGGTTGATGTCAGTGAGCAGATAGGCCATTTCTCATACCTCCTTGGAGCGCAGCGCCTGGCAGAAGGGCACCAGTGCCTCCTTCTCCCGGCACAGCTGGTCGATACGCTGGATATATTCAAAGGGATATTTGGGATTGGTGAGCCGGACGATTTTGCCGGTGGAGGGGTCGGTGAGCTTGGTGGAGCCTCCCGCCCCCAGGGCCAGGATGGTGTGCAGCTCCTCCATGATACAGATATTATACAGCCCCTCGAAGCCCGGCTTGCACCAGCCGATATTTTCCAGGGCGCCGGACATATATTTCTGCCGGTAGAGGTAATAGGGCCGGTAGCCCGCCCCCTCCAGCCTGGACCAGGCGTAGTCCAGCATCCGGGCAGTGTCCTCCCCACTGGGCAGGCTCTGAGGCTCCAGCATGAGCCGGGAGCCCTTTTTCAGCGCCAGGGTGTGGACGGTGACATTCTCCGGGTCCAGACCCAGGACGGTGTCCAGGGTGTATTGGAAGCCCTCCACTGTGTCTTTGGGCAGCCCGGCAATCAGATCCATGTTCACCGCCGGAAAGTCTGCCTCCCGCACCAGCCGGTAGGCCGAGAGAATGTCGGCGGCGGTGTGGGCCCGGCCCATGGCCCGGAGCACCTCATCCTCCATGGACTGGGGATTCACCGAGATCCGGTCCACGCCGTGCTTCCGGAGCACCGCCAGCTTGTCCGCGGTAATGGTGTCCGGCCGTCCCGCCTCCACCGTGAACTCGGAGAGCCGGGAGAGGTCAAAGGCAGTGCGGATATGCCCCAGCAGATGATCCAGCTGGGACGCGGACAGGGTGGTGGGGGTGCCGCCGCCCATGTAGACCGAGCGGATCACCGCCCCCGCCCGGGGCAGCAGCTCCGCCGCCGCGTCAATCTCCCGGTCCAGGGCCTCCAAAAAGGGCTCCACCAGCTTGAGGGCGCGCTGCACGTCGGCGGAGACAAAGGAGCAGTAGGCGCAGCGGGTGGGGCAGAAGGGGATGCCCACATAGAGGGACAGCTCCTCCGGCCGGAGAGAGCGCTTGGCCTCCAGCCCCGCCTTGGCCGCCTCCATGGCCAGCCGGGTGCGCTGGGGGGAGACAAAGTATTCCTCTTGAAAGCGGTGCACCGTCTCCTCCTCGGTCAACCCCTCCTCCAGCGCCCTGGAGGCCAGCTTGGCGGGCCGGATACCGGTGAGGGCGCCCCAGTCCGGCTTTTTGTCCAGCAAGGGCAGGGCCGCCTTGTAAAAGGACTGCTTCACCGCCCGCTGGAGCACCCGGTCATAGACCAGCTTGTCCGCCGGGTCGGGAGCCGGCACCGAGGCAAGGCCGCAGGAGGATTTGCCGTCCCGATACAGCCAGGTCTTTACGCAGGCTTTGCCGGACTGGAAGGTCAGCTCCGAACGGCACAGGCTTCCTGCCTGCTCCGGAGTCTGCTCCGTGAGCGGCTCCGGCCGCTCCTCCGGGAAGAGGACGAGCATAATCTGCTCAACGGCATATTGATAGTCATGGCCGAGAAGAGAAAGCTTCATAACAGAAATCCATCCTTGCAAATGGGAAAATTTTTGGTAATATAGTTTGGAACCATCCAAAAAGGGAGAGACCGTTCCATGAACCGAAAAGCCGCCGCCTCCGTCCTGCTCTCAGGCATTCTCTGGGGCTGCATCAGCATCTTTATCAAGGCCCTGTCAGCGGCAGGGCTGAACGCCCTGGAGATCTCCACCGTCCGTCTGCTCATCGCCGCGGTCTGCTTCACCCTTTGGGTGGCCTTCACCGACCGGGCCAAGCTGCGGGTGCGGCTGAAGGACCTGTGGCTGTTTGTGGGCACCGGCATTGTCAGCGTGGTGCTGTTTAACTGCTGCTATTTTACCACCATGATCAACAGCCAGGCCTCGGTGGCGGTGGTGCTGCTGTACACCTCGCCGGTCTTTGTCATGCTGCTCTCCGCCCTGCTCTTCCGGGAGCGGATCACCCTCCGGAAGCTGGCAGCTTTGGCCATGACCTTCGGGGGCTGCGTCCTGGTGGCCGGCCTCGCCGGCGGCGGCTGGACAATTCCCCTGCCGGTTCTGGCCACCGGTCTGGCCTCCGGGCTGTTTTACGCCCTCTACACCATTTTCGGCCGGGTAGCCCTGGAGAAATACGACACCATGACGGTGACCGCCTACACCTTTCTCTTCGGCGCCCTGGGCTCTGTCTTTGTGGGAAGCCCGCTCCCGGTGCTGGAGGCGGTACAGCGGCAGCCCAGCCTGCTGCTCTGGTGTCTGGGCATCGGACTGCTCTGCACCGTCCTCCCCTACTTCTTCTACACCTGGGGCCT
>CAMELY010000110.1 GCA_945926565.1 uncultured Clostridia bacterium
CGGTTTGCCTGTAAGACAGAACAGCGCATCTGCGTTTTTCCCGCAGGTGCGCTGTTGATGTATCATACTCTTATCTGCTGTACAGCTCCGGGGCGTAGACGCCCTCCTCGATGAGCTTGCGGAAGGACTGCACCACCAGAGGCTTGTCCTCCCGATAGGTGACGCCGTACCACTTGTCGGTGGTCTCCAGCACCTGGACGGACACCTCTCCCCTCCGGAGCAGCTTGTCCATGACGATGGGCAGCAAAAACTCGTCCTTGCAGGGGTTGGAGAGGTGCTGCAAAAAGTCCACAAACTCCCGCCGGAGGATGGGGATCATCTCCTGGGTCAGCCCCCACATGTTCATGGAGACGTGGCTGTTGCAGTTGATGGGCTCCTGACCTGCCTCAGTCTCCACCGCCGCCCCCTCGGGGGTCTTGACGATGTTCTTGGTCTCCTTCACCGTCTCCAGCTGGAAGCGGTCGTTCACCTGGCAGATGCCCCGGGTGACGCCGCCGTTGTCGCTGAGGGTGTTTTTCAGAATAAAGCCCGCCATGCAGAAGCGGTTTTTGTCCTCCGGCCCCTGCTGGAGCAGGAAAGCCCGGAGCTTGCCGAAGGCCTTCCTGCCGTAGTAGTCGTCGGCGTTGATGACCACAAAGGGCTCCCGGATCAGCTCCCGGCAGGCCAGCACCGCCTGACCGGTGCCCCAGGGCTTGCTCCGCCCCTCCGGGAGGGAAAAGCCCTCGGGCAGATCCCGCAGATCCTGAAAGGCGTAATCCACCCGGACGCCCCGGGCCTTGCAGACCGCCTCAATCCGGTTGCCGATGGCCTCCCGGAAGTCCGCCTCAATGTCGTGGCGAATGATAAAAATAATCCGGGTAAAGCCCGCCTCCAGGGCGTCATGGATGGAATAGTCCATGATAATCTCCCCGTTGGGCCCCACCGGCTCCAGCTGTTTGATTCCGCCGCCAAAGCGGGAGCCGATTCCGGCGGCCATAATGACCAGAGCGGTCTCTTCCCGGCGGGCTGCAGTATTGCACATGTCTGTTTCCTCCTGCAATCATTCGATCTCTGTTGCATCTCTATGAGAATAGCACATTTCTATACAAAACACAAGGTTTTCCGTACAACGGAATTCCGCTTCTTTCCGGCAGTCTTCCTGTTCTTCAACGGATTTTCGAATTCCGTTCTATCTCCCCTTGTATCCCGTGTAAAATGCGCTATAATGATAGCAGACACTTTTTTATTTCCTCTTACATTTTTTCAGGTCTGGAGGGATTCTCTGTGATCGTCAGCATTTTCGAGGTGGCCGGGCCCATTATGGTGGGCCCCTCCAGCTCCCACACCGCAGGCGCCGCCCGGCTGAGCCGGCTGGCCACCCTATTTCTCAACCAGCCCTTCCGTCACGTCTCCTTTGGACTTCACGGCTCCTTTGCCCGCACCTACCACGGCCACGGCACCGACCTGGCCCTAGTGGCCGGCGCCCTGGGCATCCGCCAGGAGGACGAGGAGATGAAGCGGGCCTTCCAGATCGCCCAGGAGCGGGGCATCACCTATGACTTCTATCCCATTGACCTGGGAGATGCCCACGAGAATTCTGTCGCCATCACCTTCACGCTGGAGGACGGCTCCACCACCCAGGTGGTGGGCAGCTCCATCGGCGGCGGCCGGGTGCTGGTCACCAGCATCGACGGCATCGACACCGAGTTGACCCTGGACTCCCCCACCCTGCTGGTCATCTATGAAGATCGTCCGGGCATGCTCAGCCGGATCTGCGCCGAGCTGGCCTATGCCAACATCAATATCGGCGTACTCAAGTGCAGCCGTCAGAAAAAGGGCGGACAGGCCTGCTCGGTCATTGAGACCGACTCCCCCATCCCCCAGGACATTCAGCAGACCCTGACCCAGCTCCGGGGCGTGCAGAACGCCCTGATTCTGAATCCTTCGGAGGCGTGATACCATGTACTCTCATTTTGCCAGTATGCTGGCCCTGTGCCAGGAGAAGCATTGGCCGCTGTGGAAGGCGGTCTGCGCCGAGGAGACCGAGCTCACCGGCCGGGACGAGGAGTCCATCTTCGCCCGGATGGAGCACCGGTATGATATCATGGCCCAGTCCGCCCAAAAGGCCCTGGACAATCCCCTGCTGGGCCACACGGGAAAGCCCACTCTGATTACCGGCCTGGCTCAGGCCCATCAGCAGTACGCCCAGCGGGGCAACACCCTGTGCGGGCCGGTGCTCAACCGAATGATGGCCCGGGCCCTCTCCTGCAGTGAGGCCAATGCCTCCATGGGCCGGGTGTGCGCCATGCCCACCGCCGGGGCCTGCGGCATTGTCCCCGCCGTCCTGCTCACCCTGGAGGAGGAGCTCTCCATCCCCCGCCGCAAGGTGCTGGAGGCGCTGATCGTGGCCAGCGGCGTGGGGGCCGTCATCACCCAGAACGCCACCGTCTCCGGCGCCGAGGGAGGCTGTCAGGCGGAGTGCGGCGCGGCCGCCGCCATGGCCGCGGCGGCCGCGGTCTACCTCATGGACGGCACCCCGGAGCAGAGCCTCCAGGCCATGAGCCACGCCCTCATCAACGTCATGGGCCTGGTCTGCGACCCCATCGCCGGCCTGGTGCAGATCCCCTGCGCCCAGCGCAACGCCTCTCAGGCCATGAACGCCCTGCTCTCCGCCGATCTGGCCCTGGCGGGGATGGTATGCCCGGTGCCCCCGGACGAGGTTTTGGAGGCCATGTACCGGACGGGCAAGAGCCTGCCCCCCACCCTGCGGGAGACTGCCCTGGGCGGTCTGGCCGGCACCAAGGCGGGGCAGGAGATTGCCCGGGAAATTCACGGGGCGTAAACTTATATACAAGGATGCAAACAGCCGCCAGGAGCTCTCCCGACGGCTGTCCTTTTCTTCCTTATTTTGCGCTGGATTCTGCTTTTACCTTGCTCTTGCCCTTCCGAATCCGGCGGCGCTTCCGGGGCATCTTGCAAACCTCGATCCGCTCGCCCCCCAGCTTGCACTGTTTAAACAGCTCCTGAGAAAACTGCTCCTCTCCGTAAACCCGCAGCTCTCCCTGCAGCTGGCCCGCCCCGTCCGGACGGATGGTGAGGCAGCTGTAAAACCGGCCGTGCTCCACGCAGCGGCTCCGGGCCACATAGCGGTCCTCCAGCCGGTACCAGTTGCCGTTGCACAGCCAGTTCTCGCAGCCGGGGCAGCGGAACACCCGGGCGCCCCGGCTCTTGAGGCACTCCTCCGCCATGTCGAAATGGCTGCCCCGGCGGCGGAGCACAGGCTCCTCCCGGGCAATAATCTCCTCCAGAGCGGCGGCGGCGGCCTCGGCGGCCTCCTGACGCTGGCGGGCACGGAGGGCGGTCTCCTCCCGGTCCAGCTCCTCCTCGGTGGGCAGGGCCCCAAACCGGCGCACCAGCTCGGCGGCGATGCGGGCGGTATAGACCGCGTCGTTTCCCGCGTCATGGTACTCCAGCTGAGAATCCAGCCCCAGGGCGGTCACCGCCGTCTCCAGGGCGGTCTGGTGGTTGGTCTGCAGCACCAGCAGGTCAAAGGCCCGCTGGAGGTCGTAAATCTCCAGATCCAGGTACTCCTCCAGGCCGTACCAGCACAGGTTGCTGTCCAGCACCCGGGCGTCGCTTGTGCCCCAGGTGTAAAAAACCGGGTTTTCTCCGCACCAGCGGAAGAAATCGGCGGCCACGTCCTTAAAGGGGGCTGCCTTTTTCAGCCGCGCCTGATCCAGTGGGAGCATCTTCTTCACCTGATGGTGGAGCTTTCTATGAATAGACGGCCGCACATAGGCGGAAAAGGGGACGCCCTCCTCCTGCCAGCTGTCCAGGCGGTAGGCGCCAATCTGGATGATCTCGTCTATTTTTTCTGCCTCGTTGCGAGGATAGCCCTGGTTCCACTCCAGGTCAAAAAAAACGTAACTCATGGTTCCGATTTTATAACATCTTGCCTCTACTGTCAATGTAAAGCGTCAGAAAAGATAAAACTTCGGTCTCTCCGCCCGGTCTGGCGGGCCGCCGAGCTCCCTTTTTTCCCCTTCTTTTCCCTCCCGCCTCTTGCAGGACGGCAGGTTCTATGCTAAACTTTTATACTGTATTGTTGTGTATACAAGAAAGGATCGAATTTTCTGATGGAGATCAATGGTATTGCCTGCAGCGAGGACATTCGCTACGACCAGCTGAACCTCTCCCCTGCCATTTTACAGGCCCTGGACAAAAAGGGCTACATTCAGGCCACCCCCATTCAGGGGGGCGCCATTCCCTACCTGCTGGACTGGAAGGACGTGGTGGCCAAGGCCCCTACCGGCACCGGCAAGACCTTCGCCTTCGGCATCCCCATTCTGGAGCACATTGACCCGGAATCTGACGCCGTCCAGGCTCTGATTCTGGCCCCCACCCGGGAGCTGGCCATCCAGATCCGGGACGAGCTGCGGGAGCTGTGCGCCTTCCAGGAGGGGATCCGCACCGTCTGCCTCTACGGCGGCCAGCCCATTGAAAAGCAGATCAAGCAGCTCAAGGCCAAGCCCCAGATCGTAGTCGCCACCCCCGGCCGGCTGATGGATCACCAGAAGCGGCGCACCGTCCGGCTGGATCAGGTGTCCACCGTGGTGCTGGACGAGGCGGACCGGATGCTGGACATGGGCTTTATCGACGACGTGACCAAGATTCTCGACTCCATGCCCCACCGGCGGAACCTGGGCCTCTTCTCCGCCACCATCAGCCGGGAGGTCATGGATATCTCCTGGGTCTACCAGCGCGACCCGGTGGAGATCACCGTCC
>CAMELY010000111.1 GCA_945926565.1 uncultured Clostridia bacterium
AGCTTTTTCCGCAGAAAGCCCACATAGACCTCCACATGGTTTTCCACGGCGTTGGAGTCAAAGCCCCACACCCGTTCCAGCAGCAGCTCCTTGGAGAGGTTGCGCCCCCCCGACTGCATGAGCAGCCGCATGACGTCAAACTCCTTGGCGGAGAGCCGGAGCCGGTTGCCTCCGCAGGAGAGGGTGGTGTCTGCCAGATCCAGCTCAGTGTTGCCGAAGGTGAGCACGTCCACCTGCTCCCCCTGGCGGCGGAGCAGGGCGTTGACGCAGGCCAGCAGCTCCCGGGTGTCAAAGGGCTTGGTCAGATAGTAGTCTGCCCCGGCGTTGAGCCCCTCCACCCGGTCTAAGATATCCGACCGGGCGGTGAGCATGAGAATGGGCACCGTATTGCGCTCCCGCCGCACCTGCCGGGCCAGCTGGTAGCCGTCCAGGCCGGGCATCATCACGTCCAGGATGAGCAGGTCATAGATGCCCAGCCGGGCATATTCCGCGCCGGAGACGCCGTCCTGCACCGTCTCCACCTGAAAGCCGTGGGCCTCCAGAAAAATCTGCAGCGATTCCGCCAGCAGCTGTTCATCCTCTACGATGAGGATTTTCATGCAAATCCCTCCTTACTGCTTTCCTTTATTTTTAAATGTCCAATCTGAAAAGAGCCTGAAAGCAGGGCAGACGTTCACAATTTCTTCCCGGAATTTTCAGCGTGGTTTCAGTTTGAGACGTTATTATGCTGTTGTTATCAGGTCTGTCAGCTGCAGTGTAGCAGAAAACCGGCTGCCTTTGCAAGCGCGGACAGACGGACAGGAGTGGATTTGCCATGAAAACCAAGAAGAAATCCAAAAAGAAGGGGATCATTGCCGCCGTGGCGCTGGTACTGGTGCTGGCGCTGATTCTGGCGGCGGTGAATCTGGGCCGCCGGGGGCAGGAGATGTCCGCCGCCCTGGCCGCGGGGGAGATCCGCTCGGCGGAGGTGACCTCCGGCAGCATTTCCAACGTCGTCTCCGGCGCGGGAACGCTCACGGGAGCGGAGGGCCAGAAGGTGACGGTGCCGGAGGGCGTGGAGCTGGAGTCTATCGCTGTGGAGGCGGGGGACCGGGTCAAGGCGGGGGATCTGCTGGCCACCGCTGACCGGAGCTCTATCCTCTCTGCCCTGGCTGAGGCCCAGGAGCAGCTGGATGAGCTGGACGACCAGCTGGAGGAGCAGGAGGAGGACACCGTCTCCTCCAAAATCAAGGCGGGCGTCTCCGGCCGGGTCAAGGCGATCTGGGCGGAAGAGGGGGACAGCGTGGGCGCTGTGACGGGGGAGCGGGGAGGACTGCTGCTGCTCTCTCTGGACGGCAAAATGGCGGTGACCCTTCCCGCCTCAGAGGCGGTCTCTCTGGGGGACAAGGTCACCGTCACCCTCTCTGACGGAGACACAGAGGAGGGCACTGTGGCGGAGCAGAGCGCTGACGGCCTGGTGGTGACGATCACCGACAACGGCCCCCTCCTGGGGGACACAGTGACTGTCACGGCGGAGGACGGCAGCAGCCTGGGCTCCGGAACCCTCTCTGTCCACAGCCCGCTGGTGGTGACCGGCTATACCGGAACCGTCTCCTCGGTCAAGGTGGAGGAGAATGAGAAGGTCTCCGCCGGTACAACCCTCTTCAAGCTGACCGACCTTGGCCACACGGCGGAGTATGAGGCGCTACTGGCCCAGCGGCAGCAGCTGGCAGAGCGGCTCCAGGCCCTCTCCGCTCTCAACCAGGACAATCGGATTACCGCCCCTTTTGACGGGACCGTTCAGACGGTGGAGGCAGACAGCACCGGGAGCGCCCAGATGGGAGGCTATTCCGCCCTTGCTGGCTCCAATGCCACCCCCGGAGGCGTCACATTGCTTACCGCCGTCTCTGACGGAGGGGAGGACCAGGGGGAGACCGATCCTCAGCCCACCGAACCGGAGCAGCCGGAAGAACCGGAGGAGCCGGAGCAGCCTGTGGAGCCGGAGCAGCCCGCTCCGGTCACCGTGACCCTGGAGGCCCAGCTTCAGCTGGAGGGGGGAGCGCTGGCGGACTATGCCGGCAGATTCACCCTCTGCCTCTCCGGAGAGGGGAGCACCCAGCAAAAGACCAATGACGCAGCCGGTAAGGTGACCTTTGACGGCCTGACCTTTGACACGGCGGGGAGCTTTGTCTATCGGCTCTACCAGGCGGCGGGCAGTGACGGCCGAGTGACCTACGACAGCACCCTCTACACCCTGACGGTGAATGTCACACTGGAGGAGGGGACGCTCAAGGCGGCAGTGGTGCCGGAGCAGCAGCTGGTCTTTGTCAATCAGCTGACCGCCGGGCAGGAGCCCCAGACGCCGGAGCAGTCCGCAGGCTCGGACAGCGGAAATCAGAGCGGCGGAGGCCTCCCCAATATGAGCAGCGGCAGCTTTGGCAGCGGCGGCGGAAGCGGAGCCGTCTCCGTCTCCGGAGTGACCTCTGCCGGCGTCACCAGCGGAGGCAGCAGTACATCCGGCACGAGTACCGATGTGGAAACGGGTGAGACGACCGTACTGACCCTCTCACCGGAGGACACCATGACGGTCAGCGTCACGGTGGATGAACTGGATATCCTCTCTATCCAGCTGGGGCAGGGGGCCGCCGTGACGGTGGACGCCCTGGAGGGGGAGCCGGTCACCGGTACCGTCACCGGCATTGACACCACGGGCACCAGCGCCGGCGGCGTCACCAAATACACGGTGGAGGTCACCGTGGATAAGACGGAGCAGATGCTGTCCAACATGAGCGCCTCGGTGGAGATCGTCATTGAGCAGACGGAGGACTGCCTGACCATCCCGGAGGCCGCCCTGCAGCAGAATGGGGCGGCGACCTATGTCTACACCTCCTATGACCGGGAGAGCGGCGCCCTGGGCGGGGAGACGCAGGTCACCACCGGCGTCTCTGACGGCACCAATGTGGAGATTACCGGTGGCCTCTCCCAGGGAGACACCGTCTACTACCGGTACGCCGAGGCGGGAGACAGCTCCAACATGTTCGGCGGCGGGATGATGCCCGGCGGCCCCATGGGGGAGAATGAGGGCTTTAACCGGGGCAGCCGGGGCGGCGCCGAGGGCGGAATGCCCGGCGGCCAGCCCTGAGGGAGGCCGGCTATGATTATCCTGAAGGACGTCTGCAAGACCTACGAGGTGGGCGGCGAGGCGGTTCACGCCCTGGACCATGCCAATATGCACATCCGCCCCGGGGAGTTTGTGGGCATCATCGGCCACACGGGCAGCGGAAAGTCCACTCTGATGAACATTGTGGGCTGCCTGGACCTGGCCACCAGCGGCACCTATCTGCTGGACGGCCAGCCCATTGAGGACTACAGCGAGAGCGAGCTGGCCCGCATCCGGAACCGGAAGATCGGCTTCATCTTTCAGAGCTTCAACCTGATCTCCAAGCTGACGGCGGAGGAGAACGTGGAGCTGCCGCTGATCTACCAGCGCCTTCCCCGCCGGGAGCGGCAGGAGCGGGTGGAGGACGCTCTCAACCGGGTGGGGCTGTGGGCCCGGCGGCAGCACAGGCCCAGCCAGCTCTCCGGCGGCCAGCAGCAGCGGGTGGCCATCGCCCGGGCGCTGGTGACCCGGCCGGCCCTCTTCCTGGCGGACGAGCCCACCGGCAATCTGGACTCCAGAACCAGCGGGGAGATTATGGACATCTTCCACGATCTGCACAGCCAGGGCAGCACCATTGTCCTCATCACCCATGACGGGGACGTGGCGGCGCAGGCCGCCCGGCGCATCCGCATTCTGGACGGCAGAGTATCGGAGGTGAATGAACCGTGATACTGCAATCGGCCAAAATGGCCCTGAAATCGGTGTGGGGCAGCAAGGTGCGCTCCTTCCTCACCATGCTGGGCATCATCATCGGCGTGTTTGCCCTGGTGGTGCTGATCTCCCTGGTAAACGGGGTCACCAGCTCGGTGACCGACACCATCTCCAGCCTGGGCGGCAGCTATCTCACTGTCACTGTCTCGGACGACAAGGGCAAGCCGGTGAGGCTCTCCGACCTGGAGGGGCTGATGGAAGAGAGGATTGGCCTGGCCGCCCCCCTGGGCCAGACCTCGGCTACCGGCAAGGTGGGCCGGGAGAACAGCTCGGTGCTGGTCTACGGCACCACCCCGGCCTATCAGACCATCAACAACCTGTCCGTCCAGTACGGCACCTTCCTGCGCCAGAGCAATGTGGACAACCACAATTATGTGGCGGTGATCAACCAGACCATGGCGGAGGAGCTGCTGGGCACCCTGGACTGCATTGGAGAGACGGTCACCCTGAACGGCGTCCGGTTTACCGTCATCGGCATTCTGGGGGAGGACGAGGATTCCCTCACCAGCACCTTTACGGCGGATATGCAGGTGGCCTACATCCCCTACACCACCGCCCAGCGGCTGGCCTCCAATATCTCCGCCTCTGTCGCCAGCTTTTACCTCAGCCCCATGGGGGAGGACACCGCCGACGCGGCGGAGGAAAAGCTGACCGCCTGGCTGCTGGAGCGGTTTGACAAGGACGAGGACGCCTTCTCCGTCTCGGACAGCTCCGCTCTGGAGGACGCCATGAGCGAGGTGACCGGCATGCTGGAGCTGCTGCTGGGGGGCATCGCCGCCATCTCTCTGGTGGTGGGCGGCATCGGAATTATGAATATCATGCTGGTGTCTGTCACCGAGCGGACCCGGGAGATCGGCATCCGCAAGGCCATCGGCGCCAGCCGGGGAGTCATTATGCTGCAATT
>CAMELY010000112.1 GCA_945926565.1 uncultured Clostridia bacterium
GGGCAATCTGGTCATCAACTCCGGCTATGTGGGCACCTGGATTTACGGCGCCATCGAGCGGGCGCTGATTCCCTTCGGCCTGCACCACGTCTTCTATATGCCCTTCTGGCAGACCGCCCTGGGCGGCACCGCCACCATCGACGGTATGGTAGTGCAGGGCGCTCAGAACATCTTCTTCGCCGAGCTGGCCTCCAAGGGCATTGAGCACTTCTCCGTCTCCGCCACCCGGTTTATGACCGGTAAGTTCCCCTTCATGATCTTCGGCCTGGTGGGCGCCGCCCTGGCCATGTACCGCTGCGCCCGGCCGGAGAAGAAGAAGGTCGTGGGCGGCCTGCTGCTCTCCGCCGCCCTGACCTCCATGCTCACCGGCATTACCGAGCCCCTGGAGTTCACCTTCCTCTTTGTGGCTCCTCTGATGTATGTGGTTCACTGCGTCTACGCCGGCCTGTCCTACATGCTGATGCACATCCTCAACGTGACCGTGGGCATGACCTTCTCCGGCGGCCTCATCGACCTGACCCTCTTCGGCATCCTCCAGGGCAATGACAAGACCAACTGGATCTGGATTGTGGTGGTCGGCGTGGTCTATTTCTTCCTGTACTACTTCACCTTCTCCTTTATGATCCGTAAGATGGATCTCAAGACCCCCGGCCGCGAGGACGACGACGAGGAGACCAAGCTGTTCACCCGGGCGGACTTCAAGGCCAAGACCGGTGTGGGCCCCGACGCCGCCGGCTCCGCCGCCAGCAGCGACCCTGTCTCCGCCACGATTCTCCAGGGCCTGGGCGGCAAGGGCAATCTGTCCGACGTGGACTGCTGCGCCACCCGGCTGCGGGTCACCGTCATTGACCCGGACAAGGTCTCCGACGCGGTGCTCAAGGCCTCCGGCGCCTCCGGCGTCATCCACAAGGGCAACGGCATCCAGGTGATCTACGGGCCCCAGGTGGCGGTCATCAAGTCCAATCTGGTGGACTTTATGGAGACTCCCGAGGCGGACGCCATCGGCGCTGACACCCCCGCCCCCTCGGCCCCCGCCGTGTCTGCCCCAGCGGCAGCTCCCGCCAAGGCCATGCAGGACGCCGTTCTGGGCGCCCACATGAACGGCACCGTGGTCAAGCTGGCCGACGTGGCAGACGAGGCCTTTGCCTCCGGGGCCATGGGCGACGGCGTTGCCATCGAGCCCAGCGAGGGCAAGCTGTTCGCCCCCGCCGACGGCGTCATTGAGACGGTCTTCGGGACCAAGCACGCCATCGGCATGACCACCGCGGACGGCGTAGAGCTGCTGCTCCATATCGGCATTGACACCGTTAAGCTGGGCGGCCAGCACTTTGAGACCCACGTCAGCCCGGAGCAGAGCGTGAAAAAGGGCGATCTGCTGGTTTCCTTCGATATGGACGCCATCAAGGCGGCAGGCTATCCCCTGACTACCCCCATGATTGTCTGCAACACCGACGACTATGGGGCCGTCCAGACCCTGGCCTCCGGCGAGATCAAGGCCGGTGCGGCGCTGCTCAAGGCCCAGGGCTGATCCCATCCAACCAAGACAGACAAGTGAGGTTCATTCCATGAAAGAGTTCGAGTATACCATCAAAGACCCTCTGGGGATCCACGCCCGTCCTGCCGGACTGCTGGTCAAAGTGGCCAAGCAGTTCGCCTCCTCCTGCTCCATCACCAAGGACGATAAGACCCAGAAGCTGACCAAGCTGATGATGCTGATGAGCATGGGCATCAAGCAGGGAGATACCGTCACCATCCAGGCCGTGGGCCCCGATGAGGACGCCGCCATCGAAGCCCTGAAGGCCTTCTTTGAAGAGAATCTGTAACCCTCTTTGACGCAAAAGCGCACAGCCCGGTTTTATGCCAGGCTGTGCGCTTTATCATGCCAGAAATTCCACTTCTCCTGTCTCCAGGTCGTACATGGCCCCCGCCACCCGGAGGCCCTCCTCCCGCTCGATCTGCTGGATGTCCAGGCTCTCCTCGATGAGCCGGACGCTCCGCCGGACGTTGAGGCAGCAGGCCCGGTAGTCGTCTGTCTCGTCTCCGATGGCCAACTTGATCTCGTCGGTGATGAACTTGATGTATCCCTCCGGGTCGCTGTTGATGGCGGCGTCCACCGCCCCGCAGTGGGTGTGGCCCAGCACCAGAATCAGCTTGCAGCCCAGGTGGCCTGCGGCGTACTCAATGCTGCCCAGCTGGTGGTCGTCGATGACGTTGCCCGCCACCCGGATGACGAACAGGTCTCCGATGCCGGCGGAGAAGATGCTCTCCGGAATCACCCGGGAGTCGGAGCAGGTGACCACAATGGCATAGGGCTCCTGGCCGTGGCGGAGGGTGTGCAGCCGCTTGGCCGGAGAGATGTCCCCCGCCCCGGTCTCCGCCGCCAGATAGGCCTGATTTCCCGTCTTCAGACGCCGGAGGGCCTGCTCCGGCGGGATGCTCTGCGCGGTGTGTTTCATAATCAAATCCCTCGATTCAGGCATTTTTCGCCGTTTTTTCTATTATACGTCCCCTTCCCTGTTTCGTCAAACAAAATGCCGGATCAGTTCTCCTCGGAGAGACTGATCCGGCACTCTTCATTTTTAGCAGTGCTTACAGGAAGCTGTACCCCATCAGGTACTCATCCACCTCACGGGCACAGCCGCGGCCCTCGGCCACGCCCCAGACCACCAGGGACTGGCCCCGGTGCATATCGCCGGCCACAAAGACCTTATCCACGCTGGTCTTATAGCAGCCCTCCTCCGTCTTGACGTTGGTGCGCTGGTTCAGCTCCACCCCGAAGGCGTCGGTGACATACTTCTGGCTGCCCAGGAAGCCGGCGGCGATGAGCAGCAGCTGGCAGGGCAGGGTCTCCTCGCTGCCCTCCACCGGAACCATCATCATGCGGCCGGTCTTCTCGTCCTTTTTGGACTCCAGATGGACAATGGTGACGGCGCAGAGATTGCCGTTCTCGTCGGCGTGAAACTCCTTCACCGTGGTCTGATAGACCCGGGGGTCGTGACCGAAGACGGCGATGGCCTCCTCGTGGCCGTAGTCCGTCTTGCACACCCGGGGCCACTGGGGCCAGGGGTTGGAGGGCAGCCGGTGATCCGGCGCCTTGGGCATCATCTCCAGAGCGGTGATGCTCTTGCAGCCGTGGCGCATGCAGGTGCCGATGCAGTCATTGCCGGTGTCGCCGCCGCCTACTACGATAACATCCTTATCCTTGGCAGAGATGTAGTTTCCGTCGGTGAGATTGGAGTCCAGCAGGCTCTTGGTGTTGGCCCGGAGGAAGTCCACGGCGAAGTGGATGCCGTTGGCCTCCCGGCCGGGGTTGTTCAGATCCCGGGGATTGGAGGCGCCGCAGCAGAGAACCACCGCGTCAAATTCGTCCAGCAGCTCCTGGGCGGACTTGTCCACGCCGATGTTGCAATTGGTGACGAAGGTGACCCCCTCGGCAGTCATCAGATCCACCCGGCGCTGGACAATCTGCTTTTCCAGCTTCATATTGGGGATGCCGTACATGAGCAGGCCGCCGATCCGGTCGAACCGCTCAAAGACGGTGACCCAGTGGCCCCGGTGATTCAGCTGGTCGGCCACCGCCAGGCCGGAGGGGCCGGAGCCCACCACGGCCACCCGCTTGCCGCTGCGCACCTTGGGAATCTGAGGGGTGATGAGGCCGTTGGCGTAGCCGTACTCGATGAGGGCCAGCTCATTCTCCTTGACGGTCACCGGGGAATCGTGAAAGCCGCAGGTGCAGCCCGCCTCACAGAGGGCGGGGCAGACCCGGCCGGTGAACTCGGGGAAGTTGGAGGTCTTGCGCAGCCGGGACAGGGCATGCTCCCAGTTGCCCCGGTAGATCATGTCGTTCCACTCGGGGATCAGGTTGTGGAGGGGGCAGCCGGTATACATGCCGCCCAGCTGCACGCCGGACTGGCAGAAGGGCACGCCGCAGTCCATGCACCGGGCGCCCTGCCGCTCCCGCTCCTCCCGGGAGAGCATGGGATGGAACTCATTGAAATTCTTGATCCGCTCCAGCGGATCTGCGGCGGGATTCCCCTGCCGCTGATAATCCATAAAGCCAGTCAATTTACCCATGATGCTCTCTCCTTTACTGGTTGACCGTGGCGTAGAATGCGTCAATCTCGGCCTGCTCTCTGGTCATGCCCTTCTCTTCCCGCTGGGCGATGGCCTGGAGCATGTGGTTGTAGTCCTGAGGCATGATCTTCTTGAAGTTGGGCAGATATTCCTCAAAGTGGTAGAGGATCCGCTTACCCAGCTCGGAGCCGGTGGCCTGGACATGCTTCTGAATCAGGCTCTTGAGCTCCAGAATGTCATGCTTTTCGGAGACGGTCTCCATGGACACCATGCTCTTATTGATGCGCATGTAGAGATCCCGCTTCATGTCCAGCACATAGGCGATGCCGCCGGACATGCCTGCCGCGAAGTTCTTGCCGGTGGGGCCCAGGACAACCGCCCGGCCGCCGGTCATGTACTCGCAGCCGTGGTCGCCCACGCCCTCGACGACGGCGGTGGCGCCGGAGTTGCGGACGCAGAACCGCTCGCCGGCCATGCCGGAGATATAGGCCTCGCCGCCGGTGGCGCCGTAGAGGGCCACGTTGCCGATGATAATATTCTCCTCCGCCTTGAACTTGCTGCCCTTGGGCGGGTAGACGATGATCTTGCCGCCGGAGAGGCCCTTGCCCAGGTAGTCGTTGGAGTCGCCCTCCAGCTCCAGAGTCAGGCCCTTGGGGAT
>CAMELY010000113.1 GCA_945926565.1 uncultured Clostridia bacterium
GGGGGCCGGCGGCGTCCAGGGTAGTCTCCGCTCCCATGACCACTGAGATCAGGGTGGTGCCATCCCGCTCCGCCGCCGAAAGCAGGCAGTAGCCGGCGGCCTCGGTGGAGCCGGTCTTGATGCCGATGCAGCCCTCCAGCATATAGCCGGAGTACTTCTTGCCGGTAAGCAGGCCGTTGGTGTTGTAAAAGTGCCGTTCTTCCTCCGTCTTGTTGGTGGGCGGGACAGTATATTCGTCGGTACTGACGATTTTGCGGAAGGTCTCGTTCTGCATGGCCTGCCGGGCGATGAGGTAGAGGTCATAGCAGGTGGTGTAGTGATCCGGGTCGTGAATGCCGTGGGGATTGACAAAGTGGGTGCCGGTGCAGCCCAGCTCCACCGCCCGGTCGTTCATCCGATCCACAAAGGAGGACACCGATCCGGAGATCTCCTGGGCCAGGATATTGGCCGCCTCGTTGGCGGAGGGCACCAGCAGGCAGTAGAGCAGATCCTCCAGCGCCATGGTCTCTCCAATCTGAATGTTCTGAGTGGTGCCGTCGGCGGGGATGCCCAGCCAGGTCTCATTGCCCGCCGTCACCTGGGTGTCCAGGCTCAGGTCGCCCCGATCCACCGCCTCCAGCACCAGCAGGGCGGTCATCACCTTGGTGATGCTGGCGGGATAGACCTTTTCCCGGGCGTTTTTCTCGTAATAGATCACGTCCTCGTCCATGTTGACCAGCAGGGCGGCCTTGGCGTCCACCTTTTTGTTTTTCACCAGGTCGGAGACCTCGGTCAGATCCGCCGCCCCTGCCGGGACGGCCATCAGCCCCAGCGCCAGGGCCAGAGCCAGAATCAGAGATATTACGCGCACTCTTTTCATGGGAAACTCCTGTAATCTATGTCTGTTTTTGGCATTCTCGGCCTTTTCCCCTGCTTTCGGGGACAGGTTACGGACTATTATAGCAGACCCCACAGAGCAAATCAACGGGGAAAGGCCGTTGCGATTTCCTGTTTTTTCTGCTATGCTAAGCATAATGCGCCAAATTACCATGAAAGGAAGGGTTTTCCATGGGAGAAAATCTGAAAAAGATGCTGTCCTATTACCGGCCCTATCTGGGCACCCTGTTTGCCGACCTGTTCTTCGCCATCCTGGCGGCGGTGATCTCCCTCATCATCCCCCTGGTGGTGCGGTATATCACCTCCACCGTGATCTATCTGCCCCCGGAGCAGGCGGTAGAGCAGATCCTCTGGCTGGGACTGGGACTGACCGCCCTGGTGCTGATCCAGTGCGGCAGCAACTACTTTATCACCAACTTCGGCCATGTCATGGGGGCCAAAATCGAGTACGATATGCGTGCTCAGCTCTTCGCCCACTATCAGCGGCTGTCCTTCTCCTTCTACGACAACCAGAAGGTGGGCCAGCTCATGAGCCGGATCACCAACGACCTGTTTGACATCACCGAGCTGCTCCACCACGGCCCGGAGAACCTGATCATCTCCGCCATCAAGCTGGTGGGCGCCCTGGCCATCCTCCTGTCCATCAGCCCGCCCCTGGCTCTGGCCGCCTTCGCCCTGATCCCGGCTATGATCTGGTACGCCGCCGTCTTCAACCGGAAGATGAAGCGGGCCTTCCGCCGCAACCGGGAGCAGATCGCCCGGATTAACGCCCAGATCGAGGACAATCTCTCCGGTATCCGGGTGGTCAAGTCCTTTGCCAACGAGGCGGTGGAGGAACACAAATTCCAGGCAGGCAATGACGGCTTTCTCTCCGCCAAGCGGGACAGCTACCGGTACATGGGAGGCTATCACTCCGGCCTCACCGCCTTTATCACCATGATTCAGGTCATCGTCATCGTCACCGGCGGCATCGGCATCGCCCAGGGCTGGGTGGAGATCACCGACCTGGTCACCTTCCTGCTCTACATCAATGTGTTCACCGACCCGGTGCGCACCCTCATCGACTTCACCGAGCAGTTCCAGAACGGCTACACCGGCTTTGAGCGGTTCCTGGAGATTCTCCGCATCGCCCCGGAGATCCGGGACCTCCCCGGCGCGGAGCCCATCGAAGAGGCGAAGGGCGCCCTCTCCTTCCGGGACGTCTCCTTCCACTATGAGGACGACGACCGGCCGGTGCTCAGCCACATTAACCTGGACATCGCCCCGGGGAGCTATGTGGCCCTGGTGGGCTCCTCCGGGGTGGGCAAGAGCACCCTATGCAGCCTGATCCCCCGGTTTTACGACGTCACCGGCGGCGCCATCCTGCTGGACGGCCGGGATATCCGCTCCATCACCCTGGAGAGCCTCCGGCGGCAGATCGGCATGGTGCAGCAGGAGGTCTATCTCTTCTCCGGCACCGTCCTGGACAATATCCGCTACGGCCGGCCGGACGCCAGCCGGGAGGAGATCATCCAGGCGGCAAAGCAGGCCAACGCCCACGACTTTATTATGGACCTGCCCAACGGCTACGACACCGATATCGGCCAGCGGGGTGTCAAGCTCTCCGGCGGTCAGAAGCAGCGGCTGTCCATCGCCCGGGTCTTTCTGAAAAATCCCCCCATCCTCATCTTTGACGAGGCCACCTCCGCCCTGGACAACGAGAGCGAACGGCTGGTGCAGGAGAGCCTGGAGCGGCTGGCCAAAAACCGCACCACCCTGGTCATCGCCCACCGGCTGTCCACCATCCGCAACGCCCAGCAGATTCTGGTGCTCACCGAGGAGGGCATCCAGGAGCAGGGCAGCCACCAGCAGCTGCTGGACCGCCACGGCATCTACGAGCATCTGTACCGGATGCAGTTTGAGACGTCGTGAGATTTTAGCATTCTACCTGTTCCAATGACAAAATTCGACCGGATTTTTCCCCCATTCTCTCGTTGTCCTTCTGGAAACAGTTAGCACTCTAAGTTAAAGAGTGCCAGAATTTACAGCTCCGACACAGTCCGTTCATGAATTATTCATAGTCTCGTCCTATCCTATAGTCAAACAAAAAGGAGGGCCGCAGCCCCGGAGAGACCGGGGCCCCGAGCCCGGAAAGGATGAATTACTATGATGTATACTATGATGCCTTTTGGCCGTCGGAGCGACAGCCTCGGAAACCTGTTTGACCAGATGGAGCGCAGCTTCTGGAGAGATACCGGCTCTGCCTTCTCCGCCTTCCCCACCGATATCAAGGATGAGGGGAACCAGTTCGTGCTCACCGCTGAGCTGCCCGGCTTCAACAAGGAGGACATCCAGCTGAGCCTGGACAACGGCGTGCTCACCATCACCGCCCATCACCAGGAAAACCTGGAGGAGAAGAACGAGAAGGAGCATTACCTCTGCCGGGAGCGTCACTACGGCAGCTACCAGCGCAGCTTCTCCATCTCCGGCATTGAGGAGAGCGCCATCACCGCCAGCTACGAAAACGGCGTGCTCAAGCTGACCCTCCCCAAGGAGACACCGGTGGTGCCCGCCGCGCGGCAGATCAGCATCCAATAACCCCTCTCTCTGCCCTCCGGTGCCCCCATCGGAGGGCAATTTTTGAATTGCCTATTGATTAAAGGAGGTTGAACATCATGAGCAACCTGAACTATACGAGAAAATCCCAGGAGGCCCTGGTGGCTGCCCAGCAGCTGGGCCAGGAATACGGCAGCCCTCAGATTGAGCAGCCCCACCTCCTGTACACCCTGCTGGATCAGGCGGACGGCCTGATTCCCCAGCTGGTCTCCGCCATGGGCCCCGACCCGGAGAGCCTCAAGGCCGCCGCCAAGGCAGAGGTGGAGCAGCTGCCCAAGGTCTCCGGCGGCGGCCGGGAGGCGGACAAGGTCTATATCTCCGCCGACATGGACAAGGCCATGAAGGCCGCCCAGGATGAGGCCCTGAAGATGAAGGACGAGTTCATCTCGGTGGAGCATCTGTTTTTGGGTCTGGTGGAAAAGCCGGATCGGGCCCTCGCCAAGCTGTTTCGCACCTATCAGATCAGCAAGGAGAAGGTTCTCTCCGCCCTGTCCTCGGTGCGGGGCAATCAGCGGGTCACCTCGGATAGCCCGGAGGACACCTATGACGCTCTGAAGAAGTACGGCACCGACCTGGTGGAGCGGGCCCGGAGTCAGAAGCTGGACCCGGTCATCGGCCGGGACGACGAGATCCGGAATGTCATCCGCATTCTGTCCCGGAAGACCAAGAACAACCCGGTGCTGATCGGTGAGCCCGGCGTGGGCAAAACCGCCATCGCCGAGGGCCTGGCCCAGCGGATCGTCCGCAAGGACGTGCCCAAGAGCCTGGAGGACAAGACCATCTTCTCCCTGGACATGGGCGCGCTGATTGCCGGCGCCAAGTACCGGGGCGAGTTTGAGGAGCGGCTGAAGGCCGTTCTGAACGAGGTGCGCAAGTCGGAGGGCAAGATCATCCTGTTCATTGACGAGCTGCACACCATTGTGGGCGCCGGCAAGACGGAGGGCTCCATGGACGCGGGCAACCTCTTGAAGCCCATGCTGGCCCGGGGCGAGCTGCACTGCATCGGCGCCACCACCCTGGACGAGTACCGCCAGTATATCGAAAAGGACGCCGCCCTGGAGCGCCGGTTCCAGCCGGTGACGGTGAACGAGCCCTCGGTAGAGGACGCCATCGCCATCCTCCGGGGCCTGAAGGAGCGGTATGAGGTGTTCCACGGCGTCAAGATTCAGGACTCCGCCCTGATCGCCGCCGCCACCCTGTCCGACCGGTATATCTCCGACCGGTTCCTGCCCGACAAGGCCAT
>CAMELY010000114.1 GCA_945926565.1 uncultured Clostridia bacterium
TCTTACGAGAACGCCCTTCGTTCGATGGACGATAACGGATTCGAACCGCTGACCCGACCCACTGCAAGGGGTGCACCGCTTGACAATTTACCTAAATATGTGATAAGCGCATCTGCTTTCGCAGATGCGCTTTCTTAGATGGACGATAACGGATTCGAACCGCTGACCCTCCGCACGTCAAGCGGATGCTCTAGCCAGCTGAGCTAATCGTCCGGGTCGACTTTGACTATTATACTCATCCAGCCCCTGTTTGTCAATAGAAATTGACAGAATTTTTCCTCTCATTTTCAGCCCTGGCTCTCTCCCCCCAGGGCCTCCTTCATCTCCCGGGTAATCTGCTCCACCTGCTCCATGGTAGAGAGCTGGGTCAGGCGGCTTTTCCACTTGACGCCCCCCCGGACGCCCTTCAGATACCAGGCGTAGCTCTTCCGGGCCTCCAGGCAGGCGATATGCTCCCCCTTCAGCTCGCAGGCCAGCCGGAACTGGCGCAGGGCGGTATCGCACCGCTGCTCCACCGTGGGGGCAGGGGGGAGGGGCTGTCCCGCCAGCAGGGCCTTGGCCTGCTGAAACAGCCAGGGATTGCCGCAGGCCCCCCGGCCGATCATCACCCCGTCCGCGCCGGTGACGCGCAGAATTTCCGCAGCGTCCTGGGGGGTAAAGACGTCGCCGTTGGCAAAGACGGGGATGGACACCGCCTCCTTCACCTGCCGGATGATCTCCCAGTCCGCCTTGCCGGCGTACATCTGGGTTCTCGTCCGGCCGTGCACCGTGAGACCTGCCACTCCTGCGGATTCCAGCATCCGGGCAAACGCCACCGCGTTTACATGGTCTGCGTCCCAGCCCTTGCGGAACTTGACGGTCACCGGGCGCCCGGCCCCCTTCACCGCCGCCTCCGCCACCCGGCAGGCCAGCTCCGGGTTCTTCATCAGGGCGGATCCGTCCCCGGCGGAGACAATCTTGTGTACCGGACAGCCCATATTCACATCCAGAATGGCGGGGCTCGCCAGCTCCGCCACCTTGGCTGCCGCCTCCTGAATGCACACCGGGTCGCTGCCGAAGAGCTGGACGGCGGCGGGCCGTTCACACTCCGCCAGGGCCATGAGGGGAACTGTCTTTTTGTCCTGATAGCACAGGGCCTTGGCGCTCACCATCTCGGTGACGGTATAGTCCGCCCCCAGCTCTCTGCAGATGATCCGAAAGGCCTGGTCGGTGACCCCCGCCATGGGGGCCAGGGCCAGCCGGCCCGGAATGCGCACGCCGCCGATGTCCATACCGCTTCTCCTCATTTCAGTCAATTTCCTGAACAGGATAGCATAAAACCGGCATTTGGGCAAGGGGCGGCGTCTCTGAGGGGCTGTTCCTTTGTCGACCCCTCATCAGTCCCCTTCGGGGACAGCTTCCCCCCAAGGGGAAGCCTAGTAGGGCGGGGGCTTGCCCCGCCGCCGCATCCGCAGGCAGGCATTTTTCAGACGGGCGATTCATGAGTCGCCCCTAGGAGCTGGGAGATCATCCTCAAAAAATCAGCCAGAGCAGGGACACGCACCCCGCCCCGGCCAGGAACCAGAGCCAGCCGCTCCATCCCCTGAGCCGCATGAGACGGCTCCTGGCCGGGGTATTCTTCCGCAGATAGCTGTCTGCCACCTCCTTTGCCTCCTGTACCACCTGCTGGGCGGTGACTCCCTCCCGTTTGAGGGCGTCCTCCTTCAGGAGAAAGATTGCCTGTTCAAAAAAGCGAGGGTCGGGGGAGGGAACCACAATGACCCGCCGGGAGATCCCTTTTACCATAGCTTCCACACCTTTCCAGTTGCTGCTGTCAGTATGGACGCCTGTGGCCCGATTTATCCGGGTAGGGACAAAATTACCCGGCCTGCTGGGTCTGCTCCTGTCTGGGGGCGGCCCGGTTCCCCTTGGGGGACTTGGCCTGGGGACGGGGCGGGCGCTCCTTGAGCTGGAGGACGATGACCGTCCGGTCATCCCGTCCGCCGGTGCTGCCGGAGAGAATCTCCGTGGCCAGTTTCTTTGGGCTCTGCTCCCGGAAATCCCGGATCATCTGCCAGAGCCAGTCGTCCTCCTCTCCGTCGGACACGCCGTCGCTGACCATAACGGCGATGTCCTCCTTGGAGAGGGAGAAGGACCGGACGTCCGGCCTGCTCTCCTGCCCAAATTCCAGCCCGGCAGGGAGACTGCTCCCCGTCAGCTTTTTCACCCGTCCGTTCTGCCGCAGATAGGTGGGCGCGGCCCCCAGCTTATAGCTCCGGCACTGGCCGGAAAAGAGATCCATTCCCAACAGATCGATGGTGGTAAAGCCCAGCTGCTGTTCTCCCCGGAGGGCCAGGGCGTTGGAAAGGGTGGCCAGGGCAATCTCCGGAGCGATGCCCGCCTTGAGAAAGTCCTCCAGCAGGCTCAGGGCCAGCCGACTCTGATGTCCCGCCCCCGGGCCGCTGCCCATGCCGTCGCAGAGCACCACCCACAAAATGCCGTCCCGATCCCGGAACCAGTTGCCTCCGTCTCCGGAGACCGTCTGTCCCTCCTTGGAGAGGGCGGCCACCCCGGCGGTGGCCAAAAAGTTGTCCTCCTGGACCAACGTCATCCGCTGGCCCGCCCGGTCCCGCTCCAGGGGGCCCATGGCAAAGGACACCCCCATATTGCGGCACAGGTCGTCCAGCAGCCGGCCCTCCCGGATGGGGCTGAGATCTGTGCCGAAGAGCTGGATCACCAGCCTGCCCCGCTTGTCCCGGCCCAGGCGGATCTCCGCCTCCAGGCCGTGGCGGCGCAGAAAGCGCAGGACGGGGGCGGCCTGCTCCGGGTCTGGGGTGAGATCGCTCTCCAGCTCCTGGGCCGCCTGGCTGAGCAGCTGAGAGAGCTGGGCATACTGCCGCCACACCGCCGTCCGGCTGGTGCGCAGGCGGGCGTCCAGCTGCCGCCGGTGGAGCAGGGAGGCGTATTCCACATTGGCGGCTGAGACCAACTCTCCCGCCCGGCCGCACCGGCCGAGAAAAGACACCGGGGCGTCGCTGAGCTTTCCGTAGCCCCGCTGCTGGGTGGCGGTGAGCATCTGGTGAAAAGCCTGATAGGTCTCATGATAATCCTGCTTCCAGCAAATCTGATACCGGGGGCAGCTCTGGCAGACCTGCTCTGCCGCCCGGTCAAATACCTGCTCCAGCCGCTGCTCGGTCACCGGCGTCTGATTCAGGCCCTTGCGCATATCCTCGTACAGGGTCTGAAAGGCCTCCGCCTGGCCGTTGAGCTTGGCCTGGAGCTGCTGCTTGGTGTAAGTAGGGCTCTCCTGGACCGGCAGCACCGATCCAACCCGCCGGGGCTGAGGCCGGTCCCGGGCTCTCCCCTGGAGCAGCCTGGGGGGCAAGGCCAGGGTCACCAGCGTCCCGGCGGTGAGGTTGAGCAGCAGCCCCGCCGCGTCTGTTTCGGTTCCGCTGCACAGGGCCGCCCCCATGCCCCCCAGCAGAAAGAGCAGCCCGGAGGCCACCCGGCCGTAGGACGCTCCCAATCCCGCCAGCAGCCCCCCCAGGGCCAGGGCGCCGGTATAGAGGCCGCCGCCGCCCTGGCTCAGATCCAGGGTCAGGCCCAGCACCACTCCGGCGGAGGCCGCCTGTCCGCTCTTCCGCTGGCTGAGCAGCAGCACTGCCGCCGCCGAACAGGTGAGACCCAGCTGCAGCCAGCCCAGCACCACCATCTGGCTGAGGGCGGCCGCCAGGCTGGCGCCGGAGAACAGCAGGGCCCAGCCCCAGTGTTTCCCATCCAGCTTGCGCTCCGGCTCCGCCAGGGGCTGGAGGGCCAGCCGGTAGCATCGTGCGGAAATGCCGACCAGCAGCAGCTCCACCCCCAGGGCCAGCAGCTCCTGCCCCTGCCAGCCCTCCTCTGAGAGATAGACGATTCCGGTGAGGCCCCCCATGGCGGCGGCGCACAGGGGCATAAACCAGGCGCTCTCATACAGCTTCAGGTCATAAAAGGCGAAGGCCACCGCATAGATTAAAATGGCCGCCGACACATAGCGCAGGCCGCTGACCAGCCCCAGGCTGGAGAGGTAGCCCATAGAGGCGCCGATCAGGGCGCAGAAGCCTCCTGGCCCGGAGCCGGAGGCGGCCACAAAGCCCAAGGCAAAGGGAGAATAGTGCTCCAGCACCCGGGCCGAGGCCAGGACGATGGACAGCAGCAATCTGCCGCCGCACTCCAGCAGGGTCAGCACTGCCGGCGTTTGGAGCAGCAGCTCCCCTTTTTCCGCCAGATCCTTTCGGGTCCGCTTCCAGAAGCCGGAGGAGCCGTAGGTCGTTCTCATTGGTATTCACCTCGTCTGTTGGATTTCACCCAGATTATAGCCTGGTTCCGGAAAAAAACAGGTCGGGAAATGGTCTTGTTTTCGGAAATACAGGGTAAAATTCCAACAAAATAGGCCGCTTTCCGATGGGAGGCGGCCTTGTGCGGTGATTTCTTTTTGGATGTCCGAAAGATCGTTTTCTCAGCGGGCTTGGGCCTACGCCGCAGGAGCTGCCCTGTGTGGCCGCCCTGAGACAACAACAGGCCGCCCCCAATCGGAAGCGGCCTGTATGTATATCATATAGTTGTCTGAGAAAGCCAATCAGGCCAGAGCGGCGGTGATGATGGCCATGGAATAGACCTCCATGCCGTT
>CAMELY010000115.1 GCA_945926565.1 uncultured Clostridia bacterium
AGCCTCCATTTTAAAATCGACAGACATACTTTTTTGACAGTCTGCGGCGGGGGCAAGCCCCCGCCCTGCCTGTTACGCACGACAGCCCCGGCCGATTTGGCCGGGGCTGTCGCTGTCAGTTGCTGTTGATTGGTTTAAAGCTCCAGATGTTCTTGATCTGATCCTTGATCTCGTCAAAAGTCCAGCGCCGCATACTGTTGATGGGGCTGTTGGGATCCCGGATAATAAAGGCGCCGTCTGAATAGCCCGCCAAAACGATGTAATGGCCGTTGTCCGTGAAGTCGCCGGGGCCCATGGCGCAGATGACAGGGTAACCCTCCTCTAGAGAGGCAATCATCTTGTTCTCGTCCAAAGGCAGTTCAGTGGCTGCCACGCCGAAGTTGGCGCTGGCCTGGCTCATCAGCGTCCAGGCAGAGCCGGAGCCGCTGGTGTAAAAACCGTTTTCCTGGGCGTAATGGGCGATGGAATAGGGATCGTTGTCATGCCAGCCGGTGAGGTAGAGAGAGACCATGGAAAGACTGGTGGGCCCGCAGCCGGTGTAGCCCAGCAGGCCGTCGCCGTAGGTCTGATAGCCCCAGCGGCTGTCCCACTGGAGCAGCAGCGGCATGACCCCCTGACTGTCCAGCACGCTCTGCACCTCCGGATCCACCGTGCTCTGGCGGCTGGTCACGTCGGAGAGATCGGAGGAGGGCTGCAGACCCATCCGGTCATAGTCCAGGTAGGCGGCGCCATAGGCCATGGCCTCCGGAAACCGGGTGACAAAGGCCAGCAGCTCCTCTGGATAGAGCTCCAGATTGCGCAGGATGTAGGCGGCCTCCGGGTTGCTGTCCATCAGCTGATAGAGTTTTCCGCCGTAGCCGGTATCATTGGCATATTGGGCGAGGTCACTGTCAGTCGCAGGAGCCTGATCCGGCTCCTGGGGTGTCTCCTCCTGCCCCTCCTCTGTCTGTCCGCCGCCCACTGTTACTGTCTTGGGCGGTTCCTTCTCTTTTTCGCCGGCAAAGGCGCCGGCCAGACGGACAATGCCGCTGACCGTCATGATCAAAGCCAGCAGAACGGCCAGTCCAAAGAAGCCCAGCTCAATCACAGACCACTCCCGCCGGCGCTGCCGTCTTCTCACCCGCTGGGTATTCTCCATGGGATCACACCTTTTCTATCCCGCCGGCAGCCGATTCTCTCCGCCTGCCGGCGCTGAGTCATCTTGCAATTTCATACAAGTGTACTGGTATTATATCATTTCAGCCCCGGCGGGCACAAGGGCGCGGAAGTGAATTTTGCTGAAAAGATAGCAATGCCGTCGGACCGTGCTGTCCGGCGGCATTTGAGTCTGTTATTCCACGGTGACGCTCTTGGCCAGGTTTCTGGGCTTGTCGATATCGCAGCCCCGCTGCAGCGCCACATAGTAGGCAAACAGCTGCAGGGGCACCACCGCCAGGGAGGGCAGCAGCAGCGGATGGGTGTCAGGGATGGCAATCAGCGTATCAGTATGCTTGCGCAGCTCTTCCGCCATTTGCCAGGTGGTCAGGCCCAGGACGGTAGCCCCCCGGCTCTTCACCTCGATGACGTTGCTCACGTCCTTTTCAAACAGCGGCGCATAGGTGGCCAGGGCGATCACCAGGGTCCCCGGCTCGATGAGGGAGATGGTACCGTGCTTCAGCTCGCCGGCGGCGTATGCCTCCGAGTGGATGTAAGAGATCTCCTTCAGCTTCAGCGACCCCTCCAGGCCCATGGCATAGTCCAGGTTGCGGCCAATGAAGAAGATGGACTCATGGTTAAAATACTGGGAGGCAAAATACTGAATGTCCGCCGTCCGGCTGAGAATCTCCTCCATTTTTGTGGGGATCAGCCGGATCTGATGCAGTACCTCGGCGATCTCCTCCTGGGGCAGGGTACCCATGACCTGGGCAAAGTGCAGTCCCAGCAGGGTCAGCACCACCAGCTGGGTGGAATAGGCCTTGGTGGTGGCCACGGCGATCTCCGGGCCGGCCCAGGTGTAGAGGACGCTGTCCGCCTCTTTGGCGATGGAGCTGCCCACCACGTTGACGATGGCCAGCGTTTTGGCCCCCAGCCGCTTGGCCTCCCGGAGGGCGGCCATGGTGTCCAGGGTCTCGCCGGACTGGCTGATGACGACTACCAGTGAGTGCTCGTCCACAATGGGGCTGGCATAGCGGAACTCGGAGGCCAATGCCACCTCCACCGGTCTGCGCAGCATCTTCTCCATCAGATACTTGCCCACCACGCCCACATGGTAGGAGGAGCCGCAGGCCACCACATAGATCCGGGAGAGCTGACGGATAAAGTCCTCCTCCAGGTTCAGATCCTCCAGCTCCACCCGGTCGTTCTTGATCCGGGGGAAGGCCGCCTTCCGGTAGGCCTCCGGCTGCTCCATGATCTCCTTGAACATGAAGTGCTCATAGCCGCCCTTTTCCGCGTCGGAGATATCCCAGTCCACGGTGGACTTCTCCTTTTCCACCGGGCAGTTGAGCTGGTCATAGACCTGAATGCCGTCCCGGGTGAGGATGGCCAGCTCCCCATCCTCCATATAGCTCACCGTCTTGGTGTACTTGATGAGGGCGGTGACGTCGCTGGCCAAAAAGCTGCAGCCCTGGCCATAGCCCAGCACCAGGGGGCTGTCCTTGCGGGCGGCCACCAGCTGATCCGGGTTGTCGGCGCAGACGATGCCCAAGGCATAGGAGCCCTGAATCCGGTGGAGCACCTTGTAGGTGGCCTCCACAATATCCCCCTTGTAATAGTACTCCAGCAGCTGAGCCACTACCTCGGTGTCTGTGTCCGAGTGGAACACCACACCATGGGCAGTCAGGTACTCCTTGATCTCCATGTAATTCTCAATGATGCCGTTGTGCACCACGGCGATCTTGCCGGAGTCGCTGAGATGGGGATGGGAGTTGGCATCCGAGGGCTCTCCGTGGGTGGCCCATCGGGTGTGACCCACGCCGGCCGTTCCGTGGATGCTCTTGCCCCCGTCCACAATGTCCGAGAGCACCTTCAGCCGGCCCTTGGCCTTGGCCAGCTGCAGGCCACGCTCACTGTCATAGACAGCCAGGCCGGCGGAGTCATAGCCCCGGTACTCCAGCCGCGCAAGACCCGCCAGCAGAAGGGGAGCGGCCGGCTCCGAGCCAATAAAACCTACGATACCACACATAGAAAATTCCTCCCCACCGGGTTCATGGAAAAAGCAGGAGCGGGATGCTCCCCGTCCTGCTCTTCTCCATTGAATGTCAGGTCCGTTACTTGGTGCCGAAAATCCGGTCGCCGGCGTCGCCCAGGCCGGGCACGATATAGCCGTGGTCGTTCAGCTTCTCATCCACTGCGGCCACATAGATGTCCACGTCGGGATGCTCCTTCTGCATCCGCTCAATGCCCTCGGGCGCAGCCAGAATGTTCATCAGCTTGATGTGCTTGCAGCCGTAGCCCTTCATAAACTGCACCGCCGCACTGGCAGAGCCGCCGGTGGCCAGCATGGGATCCACAATGATTACCTCGCGCTCGGCGATATCCGGGGGCATCTTGCAGTAATACTCCACCGGGGCCAGGGTCTCCGGATCCCGGTACAGGCCGATATGGCCCACCTTGGCGGAGGGGAGCATGGACAGCATGCCGTCCACCATGCCCAGGCCGGCCCGCAGGATGGGGACAATAGCCACCTTCTTACCTGCCAGGGTCTTGCAGTGGGCAATGCCCACAGGGGTCTTTACCTCGATATCCCGGGTGGGCATATCCCGGGTGGCCTCATAGCACATGAGGGCGGCAGTCTCGCCCACAATCGTCCGGAACTCCCGGGTGCCGGTGCGCTCATCCCGGATGATCGCCAGCTTGTGGTGGATCAGCGGATGGTCAAAGATATGGACATTATTGGACATGTGTGTCATTCCCCTTTCGTATTCTGGGCCCGTTCTAGCCGTTCCCGCTCTGCCTGAGAGAGACGGATGTAATTTGCCGCAAGGCCCTGGGCGTCTGTGAGCGCTCCCCTTCTGGCCTGCTCCAGCGCCGCCCGGGCAACCCCCCAGGCAGACTGGAACCGGAGATGGGGCGGTGCCAGCTCCAGGGAGACGCCCGCCGTTCTGCCCACATTATAGCACAGCTCCGCTCCGTCTCCAACTACCATTTGTCCGTTTTTTTCGCCAAGCTCTTCAAAAAGCTCCTTCAGCGCAATGGCCCGGTCAGGCACAAGCCGGGTGAGCTTCGCTCCGTCAGAAGAAAAGCGGGCATTGTAGACCTGATGCCGCCGGGCGTCCATGCAGCAGAGCAGTTCCCCCTTCCAATGGGCCAGAGGCCAGGCCATGGCCTCCAGGGTAGAGACGCCGCAGCAGGGCTTTTCCAGGCTCCAGGCCAAGCCCTTAGCGGTGGAGAGCCCAATCCGCAGCCCAGTAAAGGAGCCGGGACCGGC
This sequence comes from uncultured Clostridia bacterium, assembly GCA_945926565.1. Classification (GTDB taxonomy): domain Bacteria; phylum Bacillota; class Clostridia; order Oscillospirales; family Oscillospiraceae; genus Onthomonas. The sequence continues at coordinate 4,409 of CAMELY010000115.1, forward strand.
TGCGCAGGCAATCAAATCCACCTCCTGGGGAGACACGCCGCAGTGCCGGAGCAGATCCTCACACATGGGCAGCACCGTCTGGCTGTGGGTCAGGCCGCTGTTCTGGTAGCTCTGGGCAATCAGAAATTCATCCTCGCACAGGCAGACCGACGCCGCCTTTGCGCTGGTTTCAATAGCTAAAATCTTCAAAGTCCT
>CAMELY010000116.1 GCA_945926565.1 uncultured Clostridia bacterium
AGCCAATGCTCCGTACATCCAGCTCCCGGGTTGACAAACCACGCTTCCAGCGGGTATCATGAAGCAAACTGTTCCGGAAGGGACATGGAAAGAGGGAATCACCCATGATGAAACACGTCGTCTGCTTTAAGCTGGCAGACAACAGCCCGGAAAACTGCCAGAAGGCAAAGGAAGTGCTCCTGTCCATGGAGGGAAATGTCCCCATGCTGCGGGGCATCTCGGTGGGCGTGGACTTTCTCCACTCCCCCCGCTCCTATGACCTGATTCTGGAGGTGCTGCTGGACGGCCCGGAGGTTCTGGACGCCTACCAGAGCGACCCCTATCACTGCGATGTGGTGAAAAAGCACATGCACGCAGTGGCCCAGTCCAGCGTCGCCCTGGATTTCCTGCTGTAAAGCACGGAGGCCCCGGATCGTTTTGTGACGATCCGGGGCCTTTTCCGTCCGAGCAGGATTTACAGTTTGTTTTCAAAGACAGAACGGAAAGTAATTGACAGAAAATAGAAAATGATATAATATAATTTTGAAAACCAGATATAATAATTCTGAATAACCCTGAAACCCGGCGGGACCTCCTTCTCTTGACAGCAGTTTGGGAGAGGGGTATAATGCAGGGAAATATTGCATAATAAAACAATACGATTTTCGTCAGGAATAGGGGAACTTGCCCCAAGATTCCGGTAAGAGGGGATTGTTATGGCTAGAACCTATCGGGATGAGATGTTCATTGACACCTTTGAGCATGAGTACACCTGGCTCAACGGCTTTCTGCGCAACGTCCGGCGCTACGGCAAAAAGGCGGCGGTGATCGACCCCCTCACCGGCCGCACCTGGACCTACTGCCAACTGAATCAGGAGGCCAACCGGCTGGCCCACGCACTGCGGCAGGACGGGGTGGGCAAGAACGACGTGGTCATGACGGCATTGCTGAACTGCCCGGAGTTCGCGGTGAGCTATGTGGGCCCCCGGAAGATCGGGGCGATTCTCAACCCGGCCAACTTCAAGCTCTCCCCCTGGGAGCTGGCCCTGCTGATGGATCACAACCAGCCCAAGGTGTTCCTCTACTCGGCGGAGATTGCCGAGGCTGCCGTCAAGGCGGTGGAGCTGGCCCGGCACAAGCCGCTGCGGGTGGTGATGGCGGACAATGTGGCGGGGATCCCCCTGCCCGAGGGGCATGTCAGCTATGAGGACTATCTGGCCGGCCAGCCGGATACCGACCCGGAGATGGACTTCCGCCCCCATATCTATGACGAGGTGCTGCGGCTGTGCACCTCCGGCACCACCGCCCTGCCGAAAAACGTGCCCGTGAACGACATCAACGAGGTGCTCTCCGCCCACGACATCATTATGCACTATCCCCTCAACGCCTATGACGTCTGCCTGAATATGACCCCCTGGTTCCATCGGGGCGGCTGCCATGTGGGCGGCCCCTGCCCCTCCTTCTATGTGGGGGCCACCGTGCTGACCATGCGGATCTTCACTCCCAAGCAGAGCCTCCAGTGGGTGGAGCAGTACGGCGTCACCTTCCTCATGGGGGCCCCCTCCTCGCTGGAGATGCTGGCCCGGGTGCAGGAGCGGACACCGGTGGATCTGAGCCGGCTCAAGGGGCTGGTCACCATGGGCGCCCCCTTCGAGCGGGAGGCCTGCATCCGCTACCTCAAGCTGCTCACCCCCAACATCTTCAACGGCTACGGCACTACCGAGACCCTGTGGAACAACTTCCTCCGGCCCTATGATCTGCCGGAGCACGCCGGCAGCACCGGCCGCAGCTGCATCGACGACGAGGTGCGGGTGGTCCGGGCCTATGAGGATCACAAGGCGGAGCCGGAGGAGCTGGTCCCCCAGGATGGGGAGACGGTGGGAGAGATCGTCATCTGGTCCCCCGCCAAGAGCACCTACAGCTATTACAACAACCCGGAGATGGAGGAGCAGAAGTTCTACAAGGGCTGGATGTATACCGGCGACCTGGGCACCTGGGACGAGGACTGCTTTGTCACCGTCCGGGGCCGGAAGGACGACATGATCATCTCCTCGGGAGAGAACATCTACCCCGCCCAGATTGAGGAGGCGCTCTCCGAGTGCCCCGGGGTGGCGGATTCCCTGGTCACGGCGGTACCTGACCCGGTGCGGGGCCAGGCAGTGGTGGCCTATGTGAAGCCCAAGGACGATGAGCTCACGGTGCGCGATCTGGTGGCGTTCTGCAATGAGACGCCCAAGCTCTCCGCCTATAAGCGGCCCCGGTACTACTGCCTGGTGGAGCAGATCCCCTATACCGCCACCGGCAAAAAGATGCACTACGCCATGAAGCAGCGGGTGGAGGACGACCTGAAGGAGGGCCGGCTCAAGAGAAGCTGACGGAACAAAAAGATGACAGGGCGAATCGCACAGCAGGTTGTGGGATTCGCCCTTTTGCTGTATAATGCGGAAAAAAGAGAAGAGGAGCAAAGAACAATGACCCATCTGCTGCTGGCGATTATCTACCTCTCATTTATCAGCCTGGGGCTGCCGGACTCCCTGCTGGGCGCCGCCTGGCCCAGCATGTACCCCCAATTTCAGGTGCCCGTCTCCTACGCCGGAATCATCTCGATGATCATCTGCCTGGGGACGATTTTCTCCAGCCTGCAGAGTGACCGGCTGACCCGGCGGTTCGGCACCGGCCGGGTGACCGCCGTCAGCGTGGCCGTGACCGCCCTGGCTCTGCTGGGCTTCTCCCTCAGCGGCTCCTTCTGGATGCTCTGCCTGCTGGCGATTCCCTACGGCCTGGGGGCGGGAGGGGTGGACGCATCCCTGAACAACTATGTGGCCCTCCACTACGCCAGCCGCCATATGAGCTGGCTCCACTGCATGTGGGGAGTGGGCACCTCCATCGGCCCCTATTTCATGGCCCTGGCTCTGACCGGCGGCCAGGGCTGGAACGGGGGCTACCGGTACATCGCCCTGATCCAGATCGGCCTCTCCCTGATCCTGTTTCTCAGCCTGCCCCTCTGGAAGGGCCGGCCGGCTGACGCGGCAGAGGGCGGCGGTCAGGACACCGGGCCGCTGCCCCTCAGGGAGGTGCTCCGGATTCCCGGGGCGAAAGAGGTGATGCTGGCCTTTTTCTGCTACTGCGCCCTGGAGTCCACGGCTATGCTGTGGGGCAGCAGCTATCTGGTGCTCCACGACGGCCTGACGGCGGAGCGGGCGGCCAGCTTTGCCAGTCTGTTCTGCATCGGCATCACCCTGGGCCGGGGGATCAGCGGCTTTCTCACCTTCCGGCTCAGTGACACCAGCATGATCCGCCTGGGCCAGGGTATTATCCTGGCGGGGGCCGCCGCTCTGCTGCTGCCCTTTGGGGAGGTCAGCGCGGTGGCCGGGCTGGTGCTGCTGGGTCTGGGCTGCGCCCCGGTCTACCCCTGTATCATCCACTCCACCCCCGCCCACTTCGGGGTGGAGCGCTCCCAGGCGGTGATCGGCGTCCAGATGGCCAGCGCCTATGTGGGCAGCTGCCTCATGCCCCCGCTGTTCGGCCTGCTGGCAAACCACATCAGCGCCAATCTCTTCCCCTTCTACCTGCTGGCGCTGCTCTTGCTGATGGTGTTCATGCACGAGCGGCTGGTTCGGGTGGGGAAAGGGCGGCAGTGATGGGAGGCCCTGTACCCGCTGAAAGCCGTAAAACCCTTGCAAGGGCGGGCGCAGAGGCCCGCCCCTACAATAGATTACGATGATCTGCCGTAGGGGCGGCCCTGTGTGGCCGCCGTAAAACAGCAGAATGTATCTCCAAATACAGACGACCGCCGGTACAGGAATCAGACCTGTTTCGGCGGCTTTGTCATGCATCAGTATCCCGCAGATACCCGCACAGCGCCCGGTTGCCCAATGCGTCCATCCAGTACCACAGGTTTTCCGGCTCGGTGACCCGGAACATCCCCGCCAGCTGGGGCAGGGTGGGGCAGAGCTCCGGAAACCGGTTGGGGAGCGCTGCCAGCAGCTCCGGCTGATAGCACAGGGTCTTCTCGTTGTTCCAGATCGCCCCGTAGAGGATCTCCGCCTCCACCAGGTCCTGGAACATGTGGCTGCCGTAGCTCAGCTCGGGCATATAGCCCGCCCGGTCGTCAGATACCTCACAGATGGCCCGGAAGCCGGAGATGTCCGCAAAGCACACCGGAACCCCCAGCTCCGGGGAGGAGGTGCCGATCCGGCCGGGGGTCAGCAGCAGGACGCTCCTGCCCGCCGCCTTGGCGTACCGGTTGATCTGCCCCACCGCCAGGGCGGCCTGGGGCTTGAGGGCGTAGGGATACTCGTAGTAGACCTTTGGGTCAATCTGCACCACCAGATCGATCTTTCGCCTGCCGGTGGCCCCCATGGAGGAGCCTTTCAGCTGGAAGAGAATGTCCTCCCGGGGGAGCTGAGGCAGGGCCAGACTGCCGCCTGGCTGGCCGGTGTACAACGGACGGCACTGGAGCGGGCAGACGGTAAAATCCCCGCTCTCGTCCAGATTGACGGTGTACTCAATGTCCACCGGATTGCCGTAGACCTGCTCCAGCGTTTTGAGCATCTGCTGCATCAGTCCGGTGAAGTCCCGGTTTTCCAGCAGCCGCTGGCAGGAGA
>CAMELY010000117.1 GCA_945926565.1 uncultured Clostridia bacterium
GCCCACATGGAGGGTGACGTAGGCCAGTCTGACCCCCATCTCCTCAATCTGCTTCAATAGCTCCGGCGTGAAATGAAGTCCGGCTGTAGGCGCCGCCGCGGAGCCCACCACCTTGGAATAGACCGTCTGATACCGCTCCTGATCCTGGAGCTCCTCCTTGATATAGGGGGGCAGGGGCATCCGGCCCAGCTCCTCCAGGATCTCCAGGAAGATGCCGTCATAGTCAAACCGGACCAGCCGGTTGCCGTCCTCCAGCACCTGGGTGATCTCCGCCGTGAGCTTGCCGTCGCCAAAGGTGATTTTCGCCCCGGGGCGGAGCTTTTTCCCCGGGCGCACCAGGCACTCCCAGGTCTTGTTCCCCCGGTCGATGAGCAGCAGCACCTCGCACACGCCGCCGGTCTCCCGGTGGCCGATGAGCCGGGCGGGCAGCACCCGGGAGTCGTTCATCACCAGGCAGTCCCCCGGCCGGAGGAAGGTGGGCAGGTCATAAAAATGATGGTGGCCGGTCGCGCCGGTCACCTTATCCAGGGTCATCAGCCGGGAGCCGTCCCGCCGCTCCAGAGGGGTCTGGGCGATGAGCTCCGGGGGCAGATCGTAGTAAAAGTCGCTGGTCTTCATAAGGGATTCCCCATTCTATCACAAATCAGTCTGAAAATACTGCAAAAACTGCTGTGAAATTGGCAGGTTTTGCAGGAAATGCGCCTTGACTCTGCAAAAGAAGCGTGCTATCATTAGCCCATAAATGCAGAATAGAGGCGCGGTTTATATGAGTACCGCTGCGGAGAGCGCCGCCGCTCGATGATGCAGCCGGGAAAGGATACGCCGCCGAAGGGGCCTGACGGCGGAAGTCTGGGCTGCCTGGGCAGCAGGTCAACAGCCTGCTGACTGTCATCAGACCACTCTGGTGGAGCGCTTCTGGTGTTGAGCTGATCTGCTGTGTATAATGGCGGCGCTGTGCGCTTAGCACATTATAGTACAGGATCAGCCGGTTTTCAACGGCTGATTTCTTTTTTTGCCCCCGGGAGGCGGGGAAACAAGCGGATGCCGTCCGCATAAACTGGGCTGAGCCCGGATTTAGGAGGAGTTCACAATGGAAAAGTTTAAGGTTGGCGTTGTCGGCTGCACCGGTATGGTGGGCCAGCGCTTCATCACGCTGCTGGAGAATCACCCCTGGTTCCAGATCACCGCTCTGGCCGCCAGCGCCCGCAGCGCCGGCAAGACCTATGAAGAGGTGGCCGGCAAGCGCTGGCTGATGAAGACTCCCATGCCTGAGGAAGTCAAGAAGATGGTGATTCTGGATGCCGAAGCCGACATTGACACCTTCTGCGACCAGGTGGATTTCACCTTCTGCGCCGTGAATATGAAGAAGGATCAGATCAAGGCGCTGGAGGAGGCCTATGCCAAGCACGAGTGCCCGGTGGTCTCCAACAACTCCGCCCACCGGCACACCCCCGACGTGCCCATGGTGGTGCCCGAGATCAACCCCCAGCACATCCGGATCATCGACAGCCAGAGAAAGCGGCTGGGCACCCAGCGGGGCTTTATCGCCGTCAAGTCCAACTGCTCCCTCCAGAGCTATGTCCCTGCCCTGCACCCCCTGCGGGAGAAGTACGGCCTGGAGAAGGCCCTGGTCTGCACCTATCAGGCCATCTCCGGCGCCGGCAAGAACTTCACCACCTGGCCTGAGATGGTAGATAACGTCATCCCCTACATCGGCGGCGAGGAGGAAAAGAGCGAGCAGGAGCCCATGAAGCTGTGGGGCGAGATCGTTGGCGACCAGATTGTGGACGCCGTCTCCCCCTCCATCACCAGCCAGTGCATCCGTGTCCCCGTCACCGACGGACATATGGCGGCTGTGTTCTTCTCCTTCCCTGAAGGCGTCAAGCCCTCTGAGGCCGAGATCAAGGAGTGCTGGGCCTCCTACAAGGGCCGCGCCCAGGAGCTGGAGCTGCCCTCCGCCCCCAAGCAGTTCCTCCACTACTTTGAGGATCCCAACTATCCCCAGACCAAGCTGCAGCGGGATCTGGAGGGCGGCATGGCCATCTCCCTGGGCCGCCTGCGTCCCGACAGCCAGTATGACTACAAGTTCGTGGGTCTGAGCCACAACACCCTCCGGGGCGCCGCCGGCGGCGGCGTGCTGCTGGCAGAGCTGCTGTGCGCCGAGGGCTATATCACCCGGAAGTAATTTTCCTCTGTTCCTCTGATTCGGAGAAAGGAGTTTCCCTATGAAGCAGCCTATTTTCACCGGCTCCTGTGTCGCCATTGTCACCCCCTTCAAGGCGGACGGCGTGGACTATGAGAAACTGGGGCAGCTGATCGAGTTCCAGATTGCCAATGGCACCGACGCCATCTGCATCTGCGGCACCACCGGCGAGTCCTCCACCCAGACCATGCAGGAGCATATGGTCACCGTGGAGTACGCCATCAACAAGGTGGCCGGCCGCTGCAAGGTGATCGCCGGCGCCGGCAGCAACGACACCGCCGCCGCTCTGGAGCTGGCCCTCCACGCCGAGCACGCCGGAGCCGACGGCCTGCTGATGGTCACCCCCTACTACAACAAGGCCACCCAGAAGGGCCTGATTCAGCACTACACCTATGTGGCCGACCGGGTGCACACCCCCATCATCCTCTATCATGTGCCCAGCCGCACTGGCACCAGCTTTAAGGCCTCTACTTACTATGAGCTGTCCAAGCACCCCATGATCAACGGCATCAAGGAGGCCAGCGGCAATTTCTCCCTGGTCTCCCAGACGGTGGCCCTGTGCGGAGACGAGATGAACATCTGGTCCGGCAACGACGACCAGGTGGTGCCTCTGATGGCCATGGGCGGCAAGGGCGTCATCTCGGTGCTGGCCAATATCCAGCCCCAGGTGGTGCACAACCTGACCCAGCTCTGCCTGGAGGGTAAGTTTGCCGAGGCCGCCAAGCTGCAGGCCAAGTACCAGAAGCTGAACGACGCCCTGTTCATCGAGGTCAACCCCATCCCGGTGAAGACCGCCATGAACCTGATGGGCATGGACGCCGGCCTGCTGCGGATGCCCATGTGCGACATGGAGGAGGGCAATCTGGCCACCCTCAAGAAGGTACTGGGCGAGTACGGCCTGCTGTAAGGAAGGAATTCAGATACCATGCTAAAGATGATTATCTCCGGCTGCAACGGCAAGATGGGCCAGGTGGTGGAATCCATCTGCAAGGCCGACAGCCAGGTGCAGGTGGTGGCCGGCTTCGACGTGAACCAGGCCCCCCGGGAGTACCCCGTCTACGTCTCCCCCGCCAACTTTACCGGCGCGGCAGACGCCATCATCGACTTCTCCAGCCCCAAGGCGCTGGACGGACTGCTGGCCTTCGCCACGGAGCGGAAGGTGCCCGTGGTGCTGGCCACCACCGGCTACACCCAGGAGCAGCTGGCCCAGATCGATGAGGCCTCCAAAATCGTCCCCATCTTCCGCTCCGCCAATATGAGCCTGGGCATCAATGTGGTGCTGGATCTGGTCAAGCGGGCTGCTGCCATTCTGGGCGACTCCTGCGACATTGAGATCGTGGAGCGCCACCACAACCGGAAGGTGGACGCCCCCAGTGGCACCGCCCTTATGCTGGCGGACGCCGCCAAGGAGGGGCTGGACTACGACGTGGAGTACAACTACGGTCGCCATGAGCGGCGGATGGCCCGGCCCAAAAACGAGATCGGCATCAGCGCCGTCCGGGGCGGCACCATCGTGGGCGTCCACGAGGTGATCTTCGCCGGTCGGGACGAGGTCATTGAGATCCGCCACGAGGCCCAGAGTCGGGAGATCTTCGCCTCCGGCGCTGTCAAGGCCGCCAAGTTCCTCACCACTGTCACCGCTCCTGGCCTGTACAATATGCAGCAGCTGGTGGCCGCACAAAACGAAGGAGGTTCCTTATGAGCCAGGGAATTACCAAGATCGCCTACGCCTCTGACATCACGCTGATCACCCTCTCCTCCCTGCCCTGCGACAGCCGGGCGGTGGCGGCGGTGCTGACCGCTCTCTCGGACAGCGGCATCAACGTGGATATGATCTCCCAGACCGCCCCTCAGGGGGGCAGCATCCGGCTGAGCTTCACCATCTCGGACGCGGCCTTGGCCGACGCCCTGGCGGTGCTGGCCAAGCTGCGCCAGGAGAATCCGGCCATTTCCCCGGAAATCCTCCCCGGAAACTGCAAGCTGGCCTTCTATGACGAGAACATGGTTCAGACCCCCGGCGTGGCTGCCAAGGTCTTTACCCTGCTCAGCCAGGCGGGCATTCAGGTGATGCTGATCACCACCTCTGAGGTGGATATCTCCATCCTGGTCAGCGGTCACAACCTTTCTGACGCCCTCACCGTCATGTGTGAGAACCACAACGTGGAGCCGGTGGAGACCAGCTTCTGAGCTGTCTGAATAGATTTAAAAGGCCGTCCCGGGTGGGGCGGCTTTTTCTGTTCCTAGGAAAACCTTCAAGAACCGCATCCCCTGGCTCCCTCTCTGAGGGCGGCCCAGGCCGGCTTCTCTTGCCCCTGCGGGGCAATTCACCTTCAGCTGTCGCCGCAAGGCGACTGAGGGAG
>CAMELY010000118.1 GCA_945926565.1 uncultured Clostridia bacterium
CCTCTACTGCCATCATCCCCTCCGGGAGTCCATCATCGGCACGGTGGAGTCCATTTCCAAAATCACCGACCAGACCCTCTACGACTGTCACCGGGCCTTTTATCACCCGGGGAATATGGCCCTGTGTGTGGCGGGAGACGTGGATCCCAAGCGGGTGGTCTCCATCGCCCGCTCCCTGCTGCCCGGAGATCCGGTTCCCGTGGCCCAAAAGGACTACGGCCCGGCAGAGCCGATCAGCGCGGCTGCGCAGGAGATTGAGGAGGAGATGGCCGTCTCCGCCCCCAGCTTTCTGCTGGGCTTCAAGGCTCCGCCCCACGGGGAGGGCCGGGAGGATCTCCGCCGCACTTTGCTGGGCGATCTCTGCGCCGAGCTGCTCTGCGGGGAGAACAGCCCCCTCTATGCCCGGCTCTACCGGGAGGGGCTGATCAATAAGAGCTTTGAGGCGGCCTACAACAGCTATCCCGGCGCCGCCTTTTTGGCGCTGGGGGGCGAGAGCGACAATCCCCGGGCGGTTCGGAGGCTGGTGCTGGAGGAGGCAAAGCAGCTCTCCGGGGGCATCGATCCCCAGCGGTTCCAGCGGGTGCTCCGGGGCGAATACGGCGCCCGGGTGCGCAGCCTGAACGGCCTGGAGACCATCTGCACCCGGCTGTTCCGGGGCTGCTTCCGGGGCTATCACTACTTCGACTTCGGAGAGCTCTACCCCACCCTCACCCCGGAGGCGGCGGCGGAGTTCCTGGGCCAGGTGGTCCGGGAGGAGCAGAGCTGTCTGTCTATTATCCAACCAAAAGGAGCGACCTTCGCATGACATCCATCGTTTTTCCCGGCCTGGGCCTGGAATGTAACATTGACCCGGTGGCCTTCCACATCTTCGGAAAGGGCATCTATTGGTACGGCATCATCATCGCCTGCGGCTTTCTCATCGCCCTGGCCTTCTGCTGCCGTCAGGCCCCCAAGCTGGGGCCTACCACCGACAACCTGCTGGATCTGATGTTTGTGGCCGTCCCCTCCGGCATCATCGGCGCCCGAATCTACTATGTGCTGTTCTATCTGGATCTCTACCGGGACGCGGACGGCTCCTTCAACCTGGGCCGGGCGGTGGCCATCTGGGACGGCGGCCTGGCCATCTACGGCGGCATTATCGCGGCAGTCCTGGCGGGGGTCATCTTCTGCCGGGTGCGCAAGCTGCCCTTCTGGCCCATGGCCGACTGCGCCGCCTACGGCCTGCTCATCGGCCAGCTGGTGGGTCGCTGGGGCAACTTTGTCAATCAGGAGGCCTACGGCGGCCCCTGCACCGCCCTGTGGCGGATGGGGATCACCAAGGGCGGTGTCTACATGGAGGTACATCCCACCTTTCTCTATGAGTCTCTGTGGAACCTGGCCGGTCTGGCCATCCTGTATTTCCTGGTGCGGCCCCGGCGGAAGTTTGACGGACAGCTCTTTTTGAGCTATATCCTCTGGTACGGCCTGGGCCGGGCCTGGATTGAGGGGATGCGGGCGGACAGCCTCTACCTTTTCGGCACCGGCATCCGGGTCTCCCAGGCGCTGGCTATCCTCTCCGCCCTGGCGGCGGCGGCGGTCATCGGGTACCGGCTGTACCGGCAGAAAAAGAATCCAAAGCCTCTGTATGTGGAGCAGCTGGCGGCAGCCGCCGCGTCCCAGACGGAAGAAACAGAAGAGAAAGACAAGGAGTGAGCAGCAATGGCAATTATCATCGATGGAAAGGTTCTGGCCGCCAAATGGAAGAGCCAGATTCAGGAGCAGATCGCGGCCCTCAGTCAGCGGCCGGGACTGGCGGTCATCCTGGTGGGCAACAACCCCGCCTCCCGGGTCTATGTGACCAACAAGGAGAAGGACTGCGCCCAGTGCGGCATCTACAGCGAGGAGTTCGCCCTGCCGGAGGACGCGGGGCAGAAGGCGCTGCTGGAGCTGATTGACGCCCTCAACCAGCGGCCGGAGATCGACGGCATCCTCTGCCAGCTCCCCCTGCCCAAGGGCTACGACTACGACGAGCAGGAGGTCCTGCTGGCCATCGATCCCCGGAAGGACGTGGACGCATTCCACCCCTACAACGTGGGCCGGATTATGATCGGAGACTATACCTTCCTGCCCTGCACCCCCGCCGGCGTCATGGCCATGCTGGATGAGTACGGTATCGACCCTGCCGGCAAGCGCTGCGTGGTGGTGGGCCGCTCCAATATCGTGGGCAAGCCCCAGGCCATGCTGCTGCTCCACCGCAACGGCACGGTCACCATCTGTCACTCCAAAACCCCCAATCTGGCAGAGATCACCCGTCAGGCGGATATCCTGGTCTCCGCCGTGGGCAAGCGAAACCTGATCACCGCCGACATGGTGAAGGAGGGAGCCGCCGTCATCGACGTGGCCATGAACCGGGACGAGGACGGCAAGCTCTGCGGCGACGTGGATTTCGGTCCGGTGGCCCAGAAGGCGGGCTGGATCACTCCGGTGCCCGGCGGCTGCGGCCCCATGACGCGGGTGATGCTGCTGCAGAACACCCTGGCGGCAGCCCGGCTCCACGGCAAGGGCTGATTTTACACAAGACATAAAAGAACGGCAATCGTCTCAGAACAAGAGGACGATTGCCGTTGTTGTTTCCGTTGCAGAGATCAGGCTCCCGGGCTGTTTTCCCAGCCCTTGCACACATCCACCCAGCCGTCAAACCGGTCGGCGCACCGCTCCAGCTCCGCGCAGGTGAGCTCCACGGCGGAGTTGGCGCTGCCGGCGGCAGGGAAGACGGTCTCAAACCGCTTCATGGAGACGTCCAGATAGGTCTTGACGCCTTCCTCCGGCAGAGCGAAGGGGCAGACGCCGCCGATGGCGTGGCCGGTGAAGCGGATCACCTGCTCGGCGTTCAGCATCTTGGCCTTACAGCCAAAGCGCTCCTTGAATTTTCGGTTGTCCACCTTGGTATCCCCGGCGCAGGCCACCAGAATGGCGGAATCTCCCACCAGGAAGGACAGCGTCTTGGTGATGCGGGCGGGGATCACCCCCACCGCCTGGGCGGCCAGCTCTACCGTGGCGCTGGAGACGTCAAACTCCCGCACCCGGTTCTCCAGACCGAAGGGGGCCAGATAGGCTTTTACAAGGGAAACAGACATGGTTGTTACTCCTCCTGATTGGTATGAGATTCCGGAACCAGCTCATCCCGGTGCTGGGCGGTGGTCTCCAGCTCCATGCTCTCCTGGATGAGCAGCCACCGTACCTGGCGCTCCGCCCGAAGCTGCCCCTCCTGGCCCAGCAGAATGGGGAACTGCCCCACCTGCTCCGGATCCGGATAGGCCAGGGGATTGGCCTGCCAGGCAGAATCCAACAGGTCATAGGCCTGGGAAGATGGGGTGGAATAGCCGGAATAGGCCCCGTTTTTGGCCAGATTCTCCTTCCGGCAGAGAAAGTCCAGCAGCGCATGGGCCGCCTCCTGCTGCTGAGAGGCGGCGGGAATGGCATAGGAGTACAGGGTGCGCCAGCTTCCCTCCGAGGGAATGACAAAGCTGAGCTCCGGGAGCTTGGCCATGATCGCAATGGCGGTGCCTGCGCAGCAGGGAGCCAGCACCGCTTTCCCGGAAGCGAAAGCGGCTTCCAGCTGCTCCTGGGAACAGTAGGCCGCCACCTGGGGCTGCTGCTGGGAGAGATAGCTGGCCGCCGCCGCGATATCCTCCGGCTGCTGGGTGTTTACATCCAGGCCCAGAGCGGCCAGCGCCACGCTGAAGGCGGTGCGGCTGTCGCTGGGCATCAGAATCTGCCCCTCCAGCCTGCCGTCAAAGAGATTGACCCAGCCGGTGACCCGGGTATCCGTCCGGGCGGGGCTGTAGAGCAGGCCCATGGTGGTCCAGAGTGCCGGGGCGGTATACCGGTTGTCCGGGTCAAAGGCCAGGCCCAGATATGCTTCGTCGATGGCCGCCCGCTGCTCCAGCAGGCTCTCATCCAGATCTGCCAGCTGATCCTCTGCCAGAAGCTCCTGCAGCACCTCAGTGTCCGCCAGCAGAAGGTCGCAGCCGGTGGGATCTCCGGCGGCCTTATCGCTCCCGAGCAGACAATATTCGACTGAAATCCCGGTCTCTTTGGTAAAGGCGTTCAGCACCCGCTGGCTGACCAGATCCTCCTGGCTGTACAGGGTCAGGGTGGTCTGATGGTGGTGGCCGATCACCTCTGCCACGCCGATCGTCAGCAGCAGGCATAACGCCAGACCGAAAGACAGCAGTTTCTTCAAATTGATTCCTCCATGAGGCGAAGGCCTCAGTCCAGGTCATGCAGCCGGAAATCAGGGAAATAGGCGTCCAGAAAATCCACCGACGGCACCCGCCAGGTGCGGCCGTTGAGATAGGCCAGTTCTCCTGCGTCCGTGGTGAACCGGAAGGTCAGCGACCAGGAGCACAGCGCCTGCTGCTTTCGCCCGTAGCGGCGGTTTACCTTCTCGCTGCCGTATTTGCCGTCTCCCAGCAGGGGACAGCCCGCCTCGGCCAGCTGGGCGCGGATCTGGTGGGTTCGGCCGGTAATCAGCTCGCACTCAATCAGGGAGAGCCCGTCCTT